>NZ_JBBNLS010000040.1:0-1039 GCF_040092305.1 Collinsella sp. CLA-ER-H6 | reverse complement strand
GGATTGGGTCATATGAGCGAAAGCCCGCCAGAGCGAGCAAGGTGCCTTGAAACGAGGCGGCATTGACCTTCTGGTCATGCCGCCGAAGTTGAAAGGCAGATTGCCGCCCTGGCGGGCTTGCAGCGTCAAGTGGTTACGGCGTTTGGTAAAACGCCGTAACGAACTACCGCGTAACCCCCTAGCTCAGCATTGCATCCATCATCTCGGAGTTGACGGAGTCGTCGGCAGACCACTCGCCGTCGTCGTTGCAGGTGTACTTGAAGATAACCGTGGTCTTCCTGGGCTCGGTGGCCTTGGTCACATCGACCATAACCTGACCGGCCATCTTGTACAGCTCGTCATCGGAAGGAACCGTGTCAAGCGCAGCGACCTTCTCCTGATACTGGGTGGAGAAGTCCTCGACAATCTTGTTCATAGACTTGCATGTGATAGAGACCTCGGCGGTCGCGACACCCTTGTCTTCGTCGACCGTCACGTCGCCGATCTTGTAGTCAAAGCCCTCGAGATAGGTCTTGGCATACTCCTTGGGATCGATACCCAGCTGCTCGAACTCGTCGCCCGAAGCCTCCTCCAGACCAGAGAGGAAGTCGTCGCCACCGTTCTTGACCTCGTCAAACTGCGTCGTAAGATCCTCGGTGATGAGCTCCTCAACCGAAGGACCTCCACAGCCGGAAAGCACGACCACACATGCAACCAAGACGGCCATGAGGGGTGCAAGCAGCAGCTTCTTTTTCATGTTGTTCCTCCCAATGAGCGGCACTGCGCTTCCCAGACGCGGCGCACGTTGTAATAAGTAAGCCCATACTATCAGCTTATGAACACCCTCGGCAATGCGAAGGCACGGGCGGTTCGTTTTAGCGTCCGAACGGTTTGCAAGCCCGCCCAACGTGCAATAAAACGCTTTCCCGCGGTGCAATCAGAACCACCCTTAAAAAGGGTGGTTTGCTCTTAGGGTATAACCCACGGGCCCCGGGCTCGCGTCTAAAGGCGCGGGCCCGGACTTCGTCCAGGCCTAGTGCATCTTGACCCGTGGCGCGCC
>NZ_JBBNLS010000003.1:0-150737 GCF_040092305.1 Collinsella sp. CLA-ER-H6 | reverse complement strand
AACGGCAACGGCGACAGGGTCGTGCCGGTATCGACTGCCGACTACTACGCGAGCGCCGCCGGCCCCGTCGCCCCGCGCCCGGTCCACTCCGCGCTCGACCTTTCCAGGCTCGAAGCCGTGGGCTTCCATATGCCCGACTGGGAGGAAGAGCTAGGGGAGTACCTCAAGACGCTCTAGCCGCTATCAACTTTTCGAGAGCAAAAGCCGCCGCTTGTTAACGGCGGCTTTTCTTGTGCCTGGCGTATAGCCCCGCTGCAACAAGGGCGGCGGCGGTCGCCAGACTCACTGCAAGCCCCGCAAGGGCGCCCGGAGTCTTGTAGGTCATCACGATCCTATTCGCGCCTTTCTGCATGTTCAGGGACGACAAGCCCTTATCGGCGGCGGGCGTTAGTTCTGCGGCGGCTCCGTTAATCGTTACGCTCCAGCCGTCATCGTACGGGACACTCAGCAACAGGTTGCCATCGTTCTTGGCGGTATACTCGCCCTCAATCTTGCCGTCTTCAAAAACTGTCGGAACAAACTCATTTGCCTTGAGCTTGTCGATAATCTGCTCAAAGACTTCCAGATTGAGGGCGTAAAAGACCGGCTCATTGTCTTGGGGCATGTCTGTATAGCCCTCTGCGACTCCGATTGACACCGTATGTTGGCTCGGGGCGTCCGATGCGTCTGCAATCTGTCGGATATTGTTGTCGAATCTCCAAGCCTCGTTTTTGATTGTTCGCTGGTCGATGGTAAGAGTGACGGGCCAATAACTGCCGGCGGTCGCATCTCTGTTGATGTATAGATACCCGATGGAGCTTGCCGGTACAGTAACGCTCCATTGCTTTAAGCTATTGCTATTCTCCGTGCTCGTGGCCTCGATCTTGGTATAGAGCTCGACCTCGCGGCCTAGGATTTTGCTGTAGAGGTCGTTCTGCTTTTCGAAGGGGTTCTCGATCTTTAGCGTGCTGTTTTGGATATCGCTTGAGGCCGCGACGCCAATGCTGAGCGCATAGGGGTTCTCGTACACCGCGCTTGTGGAGTCGGCCTGATTCGTCTTGGCCGAAACGTATCCCGCAGGCGCGTTTTCGGCAATGGCGTACTTAACTCCCAGCAGGGCATCGACGGCAAGAATGGGTTCGGCATAACGGGTCGAAAACTCGCCGGCGCTGCTGTATCCAAGGGAGTTGAGCAGTGCGATGGCCTGCGGGTTGTTGGCAGACGAATACGAAGACAACTGGTTGTACCCAAGCGCCAGGCCTTCGTTGAGGGCGGCACTGTCGACGCGTGTGGTCGTGCGGTCAACGCGATAGAACGACGCCGAAGTCTGGTCTTGAATGGTCGTGATCGTGTCGGTTGCGGTGGCGACATAGGCGCTGTTGGCTTCTTCGGAATAGCCTGTGTACAGCTGATTCCACATGACATGGGCGTTTGCAAATAGTTCAATTGCCGTGAGTGCCAGGAGTGGCAGGATAATGGCTGGACAATGGGCTCGACGTAATGTTGACCGCTCTTTGAGTTTCTGCAGCGCGTATCCTGCGGCCCACAGCGCAAAGAAGCTCAGCAAAAAAGCCGTGCGTGAGTAGAAGCCATTGGGAACGCGCATGCCGCACCAGATATACTCGAGCGGGCTCAAAACGGAGCTTGCGACCAGGATTATCGTGACGACGAGTGTTGCGATGCGCGTCTTGATTGAAACCGTGCGGTTAACCAGCAGGCTCGCCGCGAGCAGCATCATGATGATGCCGCAATAGAACTGCGGTGTGCTTTCGTTGTTTACCCACATGCAGGGAAGAAAGCCCCTGATGAGCGACTTGAGGCTGGTTTTAAGCAGGGGGCCAAGTGCCAGAACGGGACCGCCCTTGGACATGGCAAGGATGGTCGGCAAAAAGGTCCAGGCGGACAGGAGCAGCCCAAGCGCGATGGCCCCGGCGAATCGTAGGGCCCGATCGAGCATGAGCTTCCAGCTAAATCCTTCTTCTGCAACATAATCGACAAATTCGACCAATACGAAGATGCAGAGGAACAGGAGGCTGATGTAGGCCGTATACCAGCAGAACATGACATTGAGCGCCGTTGCGATGACGAGGCGGATCATGCGCTGCTTGCGGATGAGCTCGTAACAACCGTAGGCGCAAACGGGAAGCAGAATCAGACAGTCGATCCAGAGCGGGTTGCGCAGGTTGCTGACGGTCCAGCTGCAAAACGTGAATGACGCGGAAAGCAGGAATGTCGCGGGTTTGGATAAGTCAAAGCGCTTTTGCACATACCAAGCGCTGCTAATGTGGATACAGCCAAGCTTGAGTGCGCTGATGACGAATACGAAGAGCGTCAGCTTGTCTGCGGGAAACAGCACGCAGAGCAGGTTGAAGGGGCTGGCGAGGTAGTAGCTATAGAGCCCCCATGTGTTCATGCCGAGTCCCTGCGAGAAGGAATAGCGAAGGTTTGCCTCGCCTAAAAGGACGCGGCGAAACCACGCGAAGAAGTCGATGTATTGGTATTTGAGATCGTTGGTGAGAAACGAGTTGTCGCCAAAGGGGTAGACATGTCCCGCCGCTGCAAGTGCGACAAAAAGTGCGATGGAAAACGTGAAGCAGGCGGCGTAGAACGCCACGTTCTTGAGCGTGCTGTTATTGGGCCGTGTCATCAGATTCCTCGTTGGATTCTCGAATGATATAGATGGGGCGGTGCTTGGCCTCCAAGTAGGCTTTTGCTAGGTACTCGCCAATGATTCCCAGGCACAGGAGCTGCATGCCGCCAAACAGCGTAATGAGGCAGGCAAGGGAGGGCCATCCGCCTACGGGATCGCCCCAAACAAGCGTTTTGACCAGGATGACGATAAATCCCAGGATGGCGATGAGGCAGAAGACGATACCCGTGAGGGCGGCGAGGGAGAGTGGCGCCGTGGAAAACGCGACGATGCCGTCGATGGAATAGAGGAGCAACGACCAAAAGCTCCATTTGGTCTCACCGGCCACGCGGTTGACGTTTACGTAGGGGAGCCATTTGGTCTTGAAGCCGACCCAGCCGTAGATGCCCTTGGAGAATCGATTGTATTCGCCCATGGAGATGATGGCGTTGACCATAGGTCGTTTCATGAGCCTAAAATCGCGTGCTCCGTCGACGATGTCGGCCTTGGAAATGCGGTTGATGATCTTGTAGAACATACGGGCGCAGAACGACCTGATGGGAGGCTCGCCTTTGCGGGTGGTCCTGCGCGTAGCGACGTTGTCGTAGTCTTCGGTTTGCAAGACCTCGTACATCTGCGGCAGCAGCGAGGGCGGGTCCTGCATGTCGGCGTCCATGGTGGCGACATAGTCGCCCTTTGCGTGCTGGAGTCCGGCAAACAGTGCCGCCTCCTTGCCAAAGTTGCGTGAGAAAGAGTGCCAGTGGATGACGTATGGATGCGCCGCCGCGGCTTCTGCCTTCATGAAGACGAGCGTTTTGTCTGCCGAGCCATCGTCGATGAGGACGGCTTCAAAGGAAATGCTGGGGTCTTGCTGAGTCATGATGCGAACGACGCCATCGAGCTCTTTGAGAAAGATCGGAAGCGATTCCTGCTCGTTGTAGCACGGAACGACGATGGAGATGAGCGACATGTCGATTTACCTCTCGTTCGTTTTGTCGCTGCGATAGTCATCGAAAGCGTATTTGCTGTACACGTTGACCTCCCACTGCTTTTTTTCGACCTTTGCCACGGAATCCAGGATGAATCCGGTCGCGAGGCTCAGACCGCACAGGAACATAAACGAGGCGGCGAGCATGGCGGTGGGGAAGCGCGGAACGAGGCCGGTCTGGAAATACTCGACAACGATGGGCATGCCCAGGGCGAGGCCGATCACCGCAAACAGAAGCGCAACCAGGCTGAAGAACTTCAGCGGGCGGTAGTCCTTGAACAGCGTGCCGATCATCGCAACGACTTTAATGCCGTCGCTTACGGTGTTGAGTTTGGACTCGGAACCCTCGGGACGGTCGCGGTACTCGATGGGTACATCTTTGATGCGCCAGCGGTGGTCGACGGCGTGGATCGAGAGCTCGGTTTCGATCTGGAAGCCCTCGGAAAGCACAGGGAAGGTTTTAACGAACGGGCGGCTCATGGCGCGGTAGCCGGTCATGACGTCATCGAAGCTGTAGCCATAGATCCACTTGATCATGGCACGGACCAGATTATTGCCAAAGCCGTGGAAGGCGCGCTTGTTTTCCTCGGCGTAGGTGCCGTTGGACAGGCGATCGCCGACGGTCATATCGGCTGTGCCATTAAGAATGGGCTCGCAGAGGGCTTTTGCCGCTTCGGCGGGGTAGGTGTCGTCGCCATCGACCATGAGGTAGCAATCGGCGTCGATATCGCGAAACATCTGGCGGCACACGTTGCCCTTTCCCTGACGGGGCTCAAAGCGGACTGTGGCGCCGTGCTCGGTGGCAATGCGTGAGGTATCGTCCGACGAGTTGTTGTCATAGACATAGACCGTCGCCTGCGGAAGCTCGCGGTGAAAGTCGTCGATGACTTTGCCGATCGTGAGCGCTTCGTTGTAGCAAGGGATGATGACGGCGATGGATTCAGAATTCACTTAATGCTCCTTATACATTCAATCCTAGAAAGTATAGCCGTTTGGGCCCGGCATCCTAAGATGTGGGTTAGTTCTCCAGTTTTGTTGCGCGAATCGTTTGCATGGCCGTCGGGTCTATACTGTTCGTTTGTCAACGATTACGAGTAAAGGAGTTGCATCCGTGTCGGATCAGACAAAGCAACAAGAAACTCGCAGTCTGCCTGCGACGTTTGCTAAGAACGAATTTGAGAAGGACGCGTTTATCCTTCGTCAGCTGGTTACCAAGGATTTTAAGATCAAGTATCGCCGTAGCGTTCTGGGCGTCGCATGGTCGGTGCTCAACCCGCTGCTGATGATGATCGTCATGGCCATCGTGTTCTCGACGATTTTTGGCCAGGGCCGCAATGGCTCAATGACGCCCGAGATGTACCCGCTGTACTTGATCGTGGGTAACATTACCTTTGCCGTCATGTCTGAGTCTACTAACCAGGCCCTGACGTCGATCGTGGGCGCTGCCCCTCTGCTCAAGAAGGTTAAGGTGCACCGCTGGGTCTTCCCGGTGCAGAAGGTGCTCTTCTCGCTGGTCAACTTTGCCTTCTCGCTGGTCGCCGTCGCCATCGTCATGCTGTGGTTCCGCGTTATGCCTTCTTGGCACCTGATTCTGTTGCCGGTTTGCCTGCTGCTGCTTATGTGCTTCTGCATGGGCCTGGGCATGATGCTCTCTGCCCTTACGGTCTTCTTCCGCGACGTTATGCATCTGTGGAGCGTCGTCATTACGGCGTGGACTTACATTACGCCCATCTTCTGGACGACTGACTATATTGCGCAAATGCCGCATCTCGTGCGTATCTTGATGTATGCGAACCCCATGTTCAACTACCTGCAGTTTATGCGCGATATCTTCCTGTTCCAGACTACGCCCTCGCTTATGACGTTTGGTATGTGCGTCGCTTGGGCGGTTCTTGCGCTTATTATTGGCTATACCGTGTTCCATAAGTCCGAGCGCAAATTTATCCTCTACATCTAAGGAGTGCTGTGATGACTGAATCTGTTGTTGATTGCAGCGAGCAGCCTCTGGCTGTCGAGGTCGACGACGTCACCATGATCTTTAACATGGCGTCCGAGTCGCTGACCAACCTCAAGGAGTACTTCATTAAGCTTGCCAAGCACGAGCTGTTCTTTGAGGAGTTTAGGGCGCTTAAGCACATCTCGTTTGATATTCATCGCGGCGAGGTTGTGGGTCTGGTCGGCACCAATGGCTCCGGCAAGTCTACGATGCTCAAGATTATCGCTGGCGTTCTTGAGCCTAGCGAGGGCAGCGTTAAGGTGCACGGTAACATCGCGCCGCTGATTGAGCTTGGCGCCGGCTTTGACCCCGAGCTGACCGCCCGCGAGAACATCTATCTGAACGGCGCCCTGCTCGGCTATACCAAGGAGTTCATCGATGCCAACTTTGACGGCATTATCGAGTTCGCTGAGCTGCAGAACTTTGTCGATATGCCGCTTAAGAACTTCTCCTCGGGCATGGTGGCGCGTATCGCCTTTGCAATCGCGACGATTACCGAGCCCGATATTCTGATCGTAGACGAGACGCTGTCCGTCGGTGATGTGTTCTTCCAGCAGAAGTGCGAGGACCGCATCCAGCACTTTATCCAGAGCGGTGACGTGACGGTTCTGTTCGTTTCGCACTCTATGGAGCAGGTTGAGCGCATCTGCCAGCGTGCCGTTTGGATTGAGAAGGGTGACCTTCGCATGGACGGCCCGGTCGATGAGGTCTGCAAGGCGTACCGCGAGCAGTTCAACTAGGTTATAATTACTTGCGCCTGACAGGCTTGTGCTTGCTTGGGCGTGCGGTTATTTGCTCCATTAGCTCAGTTGGATAGAGCAGGGGACTTCTAATCCCAAGGTCGACGGTTCGAATCCGCCATGGAGCACCATCGTTTATTAAGCCCGGGCCGCTAGGTGGTCTGGGCTTTTTTCATTTTGTGTGCTGCGGTTTTGAAGGGTTCGCCATGGGAAGCAAAGGGCTCGACTGGATCGATATTGCAAAAGGGATTGCAATTATTCTGGTCATTGTGGGGCACACCGTCCCAAATCCCTCTCCCTTGAGGCACGCGATCTTCTCGTTTCACATGCCGGTGTTCTTTATTCTTGCCGGGTATACGTTTAGGCCGAAGCCGTGGCGCGAGCTGCTGAGTGGTTCGGTGTCGCGCCTGCTGGCGCCGTATGTGGTTCTTGCGCTGGCGTGGCAGGTGCCGACGTTCTTGATGAGCGGCACTCCGTTGACGAGCGGTACGCTGGTTGCGGGGCTTAACACGCTTGTGTTTGCCTCGGGCGTTGATGTGCCTGGGCTTGGCGTTACCGCCGTTGGCATGGCATGGTTTCTGGCGGCGCTGTTTATGTCGCGCCTGCTGTTTAATGCGCTCACGCGGCTGTTTGATCGCCGCGGGATTGGGGTTGTTTGGCAAGGGGTTGTCTGTGCCGCGATTGCCTTTTGCGGTTTGAGCGTGTCTCGCTATTTTGGTGTTTACCTGCCGCTCGATTTGGATTTGAGCTGCTACATCGTCTTGCTGATGTGGGTTGGCTATACGGCCCGCCAAAGGGGGCTGGAGCCGAGCGCGAACAAGCCTCTGCTATTTATTGGAGCCGGTGTCGCTTGGCTTATCCTTGCCGCGCTGAGTGGGCTTGAGCTTTCGAGCCGCCGCGTGGATGGGTTTGTGGTTGCGACGGCTGCCGCTCTTGCTGGCAGCTATTGCGTGTGCTGGGTTTCCATGGCGCTGGAGAAGCTGAAAGACGTACCGGTTTTGGGGGCTTTTGAGCGAGGACTCGTGTTTTGCGGACTAGCCAGTCTGGCGATCTTTGCGATCCATACAGTCGATTGGTTTATTCCTTGGCAGACCATGCCTCTGCTTATGACGCTGCCAGCATCGTGGTTCTTCGCGTCATTCGTACGCTGCGGATGCGATATTGGATTGGCGTACGTGATCAAGAAGGCGTAATAACAGCGGGGAGGACCAACTTGGCCCTCCCCGCTGTTGTTTATTCAGTAGTGTTGCGGTCTTACTTTTCGAGATACTCTTTCAACAGCTCTAGCGCATGTGCGTAGCCCTGCAGGCCCTCGCCGGTGATGGTGGCGAAGCAGGCTAGGCGTGCATAGCTCACTTGGCGGAAGTCCTCGCGGGTCTCGACGGCGCTGATGTGAACCTCGACGGCAGGGATGGCGACGGCCTTGAGGGCGTCGAGGATTGCCACGCTCGTGTGCGTGTAGGCCGCCGGGTTGATGACGATGCCGTCGACCTTGCCGTAGGCCTCCTGGATCTTGTCGACGATGCTGCCCTCGTGGTTAGACTGGAAGACATCGACCTCGTCAAAGCCCTGTGCGGCGCCCGCTTCCTGGCAGATCTGCACTAAGCGGTCGTAGTTGTCGCTGCCATAGATGCCCGGCTCGCGAATGCCGAGCATGTTGAGGTTGGGGCCGTTGATGACGAGTGCTTTCATGGTTGCTTCCTTTGCGGTTGGAAAACCACCACAAAGGTGCCTGTCCCCTTTGTGGTGGTTTTGGTTAGAGAGCGGGTGGGAGGGTGTCGAGGAGGGCCTGGGCGGTGTTGGCGGCGCAGTCGCGTGAGTCGATGATGTAGTCGGCCCAGGCGCGGTAGCGCGGCATACGCTGCTCGGCCAGCTTGTCGATGCCGTCGCGCGCGGTGATGGGGCGGCCCTTGTGGGCGAGCTCGTCGAGCTTGCGGTTGAGCATCACGATCTGGCTGTTCTGGTGCAGCAGCGGATAGTTCTCGTCGCGTGTGACCACGCCGCCACCGGTGGAGAGCACCAGGCCGCTGCGCTTGGAGATGTCGGCCAGCGCCGCCGTCTCCTGCTCGCGGAAGGTCGCCTCGCCGCGCTCGACGATATAGTCGGCGCAGGGCATGCCTAGACGCTCCTCAAGCGCGCGATCCAGGTCGATGTGCTCGCGGCCCGTGAGCTGAGCGATCTGCTCGCCCACGCGGGTCTTGCCCGAGCCTGGCATGCCAATCAGGGCGATGTTCTGCTCACGGCGCGACAGGCGCTCCGTTACGTCCAGGATGCGCTCGCGCGGGGTGGCTTGGCCGGTATAGCGCTCGACGGCCTGTGCCGCTTGGGCCACGAGCATCAGCAGACCGCCGATGCAAGGGATGCCGCGGCGCTCGGCCTCGAGCATGAGTCCCGTGCGGGCGGGGTTGTAGACAATGTCGATAACGCCTTCGAGCGCATCGAGCCCTTCGAGCGTGCAAGGCGCGTCGGGGCAGTGGGGGAACATGCCGGCGGGCGTGCAGTTGACGAGTAACGTTGCATCGGACTGCTGGGAGATGTTGTCGTAATTGACCTCGCTCGTGCGGCCGACGGGCACGACAATGGCGCCCAGGTCTCCCAGCACCATACTTGCCGTGGTGCCGGCGCCGCCGGTGGCTCCGAGCACGAGAGCCTTCTTGCCGGCAACCTCAACCCCCAGCTCCTCGACCAGGCACTGAAAACCAAAGTAGTCGGTGTTGTCGCCGCGCAGGCGGCCGTCGGGCAGGCGCGTGATGGTGTTGACGTTGCCCATGCGTTCGGCCAGCGGACTCAGCTCGTCAAGATATTCCATGACGGCGCGCTTGTAGGGGATGGTCACGTTGGTGCCCTCCCACTCGTCGCCCGTCATAAAGGCCGTGAGGTCCTCGGGCTCGCGCTCAAAACGCACGTACTCGAGCCCAGCGAGCTCTTTGTAGATGGTCGGGGTGTAGCTGTGGCCCAGCACACGGCCCAGCACGCCGTAGGGGCGGGTTGCGGCGGTATCGGTCATCTAGAGCACCTCCGTGTAGCTGCCAAAGTAGGTGAAGCTCTCGCACACGTCGTCGATGGAATCGAGCAGGTCGTCGAGGGCCTTGCTGCCAAAGGGGCAGTCCAGGTCAAAGTAGAACATAAACTCAAAGTCGTGCCCGGGGATGGGGCGGCTCTCGAGCTTGATGAGGTTGATATTGAGCGCATAGAAGCGCTCGAGTACGCGATAGAGCGCGCCCGGCTCGTTGGCCGTGGTGATCATGAGCGAGGTGCGATTAGCGCCGGGGTAGACGCGCGGCTCGCGGCCGATGACGACAAAGCGCGTGTAGTTGTTGTCCGAGTCTTGGATATTGGGCTCCAGCACCTCGAGGCCATACAGCGTGGCACAGCTGCGCGAGGCGATGGCGGCGACGTCGGTGCGCTCGGAGTTGGCGACCATCTCGGCCGACATGGCCGTGTTTGGGTACTTGGTGGCGTGCAGGTCGTGGGACTCGATAAAGCCGGCACACTGGGCAATGGCTTGGCCGTGGCTGTAGACCTCGCGCACGTCGGCGAGCTTGGTGCCGGGCTTGACGAGCAAGTTGTGGTCGATCTTGAGGCGAAGCGAGCGCACGATGTGGAAGTCGAACTGGGCGAGCAGGTCGTAGACGGCGTTGACCGAGCCGGCGGTGGAGTTCTCGATGGGCAGCACGCCAAACTCGCAGAAGCCGTCGCGCACAGCGCGCATAACGCCTTCGAAGGTCTCGAAAAACGCGATGTCGGGCACGTCGAAGAGTTTGCACGCGGCGATCTGGCTATAGGCTCCTTCCACGCCCTGACAGGCAACGGTGGCCGTTTGAGGGAAGGCCGTGTCGGAGGCTGCAGCCGTGGCGTGGGCCTTTTGCGAGACAGTGATGCCCTTGAGTTCGTTGATGTAGCGCTGCTGCTCGGCCTTGCTCATGCTCATGAGGAGACGGAACAGGGTGATGGTCTGCGCCTCGTAGCGCTCGGGCGCGCGACTGGCGAGGTTGTTGAGTTTGGAGCGCTCGCGGGCGGGGTCGAAGACGGCCTTGCCCATCTCGATTTTTGACTTGGCGACCTCGGTGGCAATGTCCATGCGCTCGATAAAACTGTTGAGGAGCGTGGTGTCGATGCCATCGATGGCCTGGCGGATGTCAGCAAGGTCCATAGGGACCCCTTTCGTGAATCATTGCCCGGGGTGGGCGGGTTAGCGCTGGGCGGCGTCCTCGAGGAGGGCGTCCCAGATGGCGAGCGCCGCGGCTGCTTCGGCAACGGGGACGGCTCGGGGGACGATGCAGGGATCGTGACGACCGTGGACCGAGAGTTCGACATTTTCCATGGCGTCCATGTCCACGGTCTGCTGCTCGCGGCCAATCGAGGGCGTCGGCTTTACGGCCATGCGCCACATGACGGGCGCGCCGGTGGAGATGCCGCCCAAGATGCCGCCGGCGTTGTTGGACTCGACCTCGATTTCGCCGGTCTCGGCGTCGATTCGATATGGGTCATTGTTCTCGCTGCCGCGCATGGCGGCCACGGCAAAGCCCATGCCAAACTCCACGCCCTTTACGGCGGGAATGCCAAACGCGATTTGCGCGATGCGGTTCTCGATGCCGTCGAACATGGGGTCGCCGATGCCCGCGGGAAGCCCGTAAATGCCGCACTCCACGATGCCGCCGATGCTGTCGAGTTCGTCGCGCGCGGCTAGGATCTCCTCGCGCATGCGGCCGGCTGCGGCGGCGTCAATGCACGGCAGATCGTTCGTAAGGATCGCCTTGCGGTCGGCCTCGCGATAGACCATATCGTCCATCGGCAGGTCGGAGATGCCGCCGATTTGCGCGACGTGTGCCATGACCTGAATGCCGCGGGCCTTAAGTGCCTGCAGCGCAATGCCGCCGGCGATGCACAGGGGTGCCGTTAGGCGGCCGGAAAAATGCCCGCCACCAGCGACATCGTGCATGTTGTGATACTTCACGCGCGCAGGGAAGTCCGCATGTCCGGGACGGGGCTTGCGGCGCAGCTCGGAGTAATCATTGGAGCGCGTGTTGGTGTTCTCGATAATCGCGGCGATGGGCGCGCCGGTGGTATGTCCATCGACAACACCGGCGATGATGTGGGCGGCGTCGGCCTCGCGGCGTTTGGTCGCGGTCTCGTCGCGACCGGGGGCGCGACGGTCGAGGAAGGCCTGCAGCTTCTCCTGGTCCACGGCGATGCCCGCCGGGATGCCATCGAGCGAGCAGCCGATAGCGGGGGAGTGCGATTGGCCGAAGATGCTCAGATGCAAGACGTTGCCAAAGGTCGAGGACATGCTATTCCTCCTCGAGTGTGACTTTGCCGCCCAGCAGGCGGTAGTGGTCGAAGAAATCGGGATAGGACTTGTTGACGGCCTCGGCGCCGTGGATCACGACCTCGCCGGTGGCACGGCTCGCGGCGATGGCGGCCATCATGGCGATGCGGTGGTCGTTGTGCGAATCGACCTCGCCGCCGGTAAAGGCATCGACGCCCTTGATGATGAGGTCGTCACCGGCAATGCGCACTTGTGCGCCCAGCGCGGTGAGCTCGCGGGTGGTGGTGGCCAGGCGGTCGGATTCCTTGATGCGCAGGCGGGCACAATCGCGGATAAAGGTGCGGCCCTGTGCCAGCGATGCCACGGCCGAGATGACGGGCACCAGGTCTGGAATGTCGTGGGCACTCATCTCAAAGCCAGCGAGCTTGTCGGACTGCACGGTGGCGGCGTTGGTGGAGCGCACGATGCGGGCGCCAAAGCGCGAAAGCGCGGCAAGCACATTGCGGTCGCCCTGTGCGGAGCTCAGGGACACACCCTCGACGGTGATGGGGTCGGTGCCGATGGCACCGGCACACAGCCAAAAGGCGGCGTTGGACCAGTCGCCCTCGACGGCTACGCTGCCGGGCGTACGGTACGAGCCGCTGCTCACGCGGAAGTTCGTGACCTCGGGCTGGCCGTCCTTGGCCGGAATGCGCTCGACGTTGACCTCGACGCCAAAGGCCTTCATGGCCTGGATCGTCAGGTTGATGTAGGGGCGGCTCTCGATGAGGCCGGTCACCTGCACGCAGGAGGGCTTGGCCAGCAGCGGGGCTGCCAACAGCAGGCCCGAGATATACTGCGAGCTCACGTTGCCCGGCAGCACAAAGGTGCCCGGGCGCATGCGGCCGCTTGTCTTGAGCGGAAAACCGCCCAGACCCTGCAGGTCGCAGCCGGCGGCGATGATCTCGTCCGAGAGCGGGGACAGCGGACGGGCGCCCAAGCGTCCCTGACCCACAAAAGTTGTTTCTGCGCCCAGCGCGCAGGCGACGGGCAGCATAAAGCGCAGCGTGGAGCCGCTTTCGCCGCAGTCAAGCGTTCCGCCGGCAAGTGCCTTGAGCAGGCCAAACTCAATACTCTTCATAGTGGGATGGACCTGGAAGCCGTCCTCGACGGTCTCGATGCGAGCGCCCAGGGCCGTAAGGCAACGTACCGTGGCCTCGATGTCGGCGCAGGTAGTGTTGCAGGTAACGTGCGTCTCGCCGTTGGCAAGCGCAGCGCAGATGATGAGGCGATGCGCCATCGACTTGGACGCGATGGCGGGAACGGTGCCCTTAAGCGGGGACGGGGTGATGCGGGCTAGCATGCGAATGCGTCTCCCTTCTGGCCGAGGCCCTCGGCAATGAGTTCGTGGAAAGTGGAAAGCGGCGTGCGGTCGATGCTGCAGCGGCCGATGCCGTGCGGAATCACCAGGTCGATGGTGTCGCCCGCGCGCTTCTTGTCGTGGAGCGCCTCGGCAAAAACGGCATCGGCATCTAGGTCGCAGCGGGTCTTGAGGCCATGGCGGGCGCAGAGCTCCTCGATACGACCGGGCAGTGCAGCATCGCAAATGCCGTGCAGGGCCGCGGCGCGCGTGATGATGCCCATGCCGATCGACACGCAGTTGCCGTGTCCGAGCTCAAAGTGCTCGCAGGCCTCGACGGCGTGTCCGGCGCTGTGTCCAAAGTTGAGGAGCTTGCGCTGGTTGGTCTCGCGCTCGTCGGCAACGACCACGGCGCGCTTGATGTCGATATTGCGGGCGATGATGAGCGCTACGCGCGCCACATCGCGGTTGAGCAGCTCCAGCGTGAGCGGGGTCTTCTCCAGCTCGGCGAAAAGCTCCGGGTCGGCGATCACGGCGTGCTTGACGACCTCGCCGCAGCCGTCGGCGAACTGCTCGGGCGTGAGGGTGGCTAGGCACCCCACGTCGGCGATAACCACGCTCGGCTGCCAAAAGGCGCCGGCCAAGTTCTTGCCGGCAGCCAGGTCGATGGCGGTCTTGCCGCCCACCGACGAATCCACCATGGCGAGCAGGCTCGTCGGGATCTGCACAAACTTACAGCCGCGCATGTAGGTGGCGGCCACAAAGCCCGCCACGTCGCCCACGACGCCGCCGCCGAGTGCCACGATCACGTCGGAGCGCGAAAGCTCGTGCTCGGCCACAAACTCCAAAATGGCAACATAGGTTTCGGCGCGCTTATGGGCCTCGCCGGCCTCGAAGGTGCAGATGCTTACCTCGTAGCCAGACGCCTCCAGGCTCTGCTTAACGGGCATCTGGTAGAGCGGGCCCACGTTGGTGTCCGTTACGATGACGGCCTTGGCGCCGCCGGCAGTGGCGCGCACGAGCGGTCCCGCCTGCTCCAGCAAAAACGTGCCAACATGCACCTGGTAGGGGCGTGCAGTGTCGATATCGATGGTAATCGCCATAAGCTTCGGTCCTTTCGACCTGGCGTGATAGGTGGTCTAGTGGGAGGCCTCGTCGTCGAGTGCGCGCTTAATGCGGTCGCCCTCGGCAAGGAGATTCTCCAGATAGCGCTGGTCGCGGTTCTTGAGCGCACGGCTGTAGGCGCCAAGCGAGTCGATCAGGTGGTCGATCTCGAAGGCAAGCGCGTCGGCGTCGTCGATCATGAGCTCGGACCACATTTGCGGGTTGAGGTGCGCCACGCGGGTGAGATCGCGGTAGCTACCGGCCGAAAAACCGTGGTGGACCTGGGCGGTCGGGCTCTTTACGTAGGCGTTGGACACCACGTGCGCAAGTTGGCTCGTGAAGGCGATGACGCGGTCGTGCTCGGCGGCGCTGGTCACGCTGAACTTGCCAAAGCCCAAGGGGCGCACCATCTCGCGCACCTGGCCCAAAAGCTCCAGTTTGAGTGCATCGTCCACCGCGGGCGGCACGAGCACGAGCGGCGCGCCCTGGAACAGGTCGGCGCGGGAGTGCGCATAGCCCGAGTACTGCGTGCCCGCCATGGGGTGCGCGCCCACAAAGTAAAAGCCGTGCTCGCGGGCAAGCTCAAAGGCGCGCTCGCACACGATACCCTTGACGCCCACCGTGTCGATCACCACGGGGCCCATAATGGCCTCGGTGTCGGTGGCGTCGGCGAGTGCCTGGGCATGCTCCTCGAGCCACTCGATGCAGGCCTCGGGGTAGCAAGCCAGGACGATGATGTCGCATTCGCCGAGTGTCTTGTCGTTGAGCTCTCCGGCGACAGTGCCCATGCTGGCGGCCGTCATGACGTCGTCATCGGGGTCCCAGGCCAGCACGCGGACGCCCGCCTGCGCATAGCCGCGGGCAAAGCTTCCGCCGATGAGGCCCAGGCCCACGATACCGGCGCACTTGGGGCCGCCCTGGTTAACACGCGCGTTTCTCACCGTACCCATGGGCTACTCCATGGTCTCTTGGCAGACAACTTCGCGGATTGCTCGGATGCGGCGCATGGTGTCGTCGAACTGATCGGGGGTGAGGGCCTGGGCGCCGTCGGACCAGGCACGGCTCGGCTCGTCGTGGACCTCGATCTCCAGGCCGTTGGCACCGCAGGCGGTCGCCGCGAGCGCCATGGGCTCAACGTAGCGGGTGTAGCCGGTGGCGTGGCTGGGGTCGGCGACGACGGGCAGGTGCGACAGGTGGTGCAGCACCGGCACGGCGTTGAGGTCGAAGGTGTTGCGGGTGCGGGTCTCGAAGGTGCGGATGCCGCGCTCGCACAGGATGACGTTGTCGTTGCCCTCGCTCATGATGTACTCGGCTGCCATAAGCAGCTCGTCGATCGTGCCGGACATGCCGCGCTTGAGCAGGATCGGGGTCTGGGTCTTGCCGACCTCCTTGAGCAGGGGGAAGTTCTGGGCGTTGCGGGCGCCGATCTGCATGACGTCGATCTTCTTGTCCAAGAAGACCTGCACGTCGCGCGGGTCCATGATCTCGGTGACGATCGGCATGTCGAGCTCGGCAGACGCCTCGCACAGCAGGTCGAGGCCGGCGGGGCCCATGCCCTGGTAGGCGTAGGGGGAGGTGCGGGGCTTGTAAGCGCCACCGCGCAGCATCGTGGCGCCGGCGGCCTTCACGCGGCGTGCGATGCGGATGAGGTTCTCGCCCTCGACGGAGCAGGGGCCGGCGATGACTTGGAACTGGTCGCCGCCGATCTTGACGCCGTGGCCGCAGTCGATGACGGAGTCCTCGGGGTGGAACTTGCGGTTGGCGCGCTTGAACGGCTCGGAGACGCGCTGCACGCGCTCGACGACATCCATGGACTCGAGCAGGAACGGGTCGATCTTGGTCGTATCGCCCACCAGGCCGATAATCGTCTCGTTCTCGCCGCGCGAGACATCGGTCTTCAGACCCTTTTTCTCAATCCAGCTGACGATATGGCTTACGGCCTCGTCGCTGGCGCTCTGCTTTAAAATTGCAATCATGGTGTGCCTCTCACCTCGATGGATAACTTTTGCAAAAACGGCCCGCATCGCGAGCCGTGTATATGGTGCATGTGAGTTTATACTATCTGACTCGCTTTTGCCTTCTAAAGTGGGCCGTTGCGCCTCGTCTCCCACGGAATTGCAAAGCTTTTTCTTTTCTTTTGTTAGCCCGTGGTGCACTTGGGTATAATGCCAAACGTTGGCCCTATTAGCTCAGGGGATTAGAGCGTCTGCCTCCGGAGCAGAAGGCCGTTGGTTCGAATCCAACATGGGGCACCATCGAACGTAAGACCGTCCGAACCTCGCATGGTCCGGGCGGTTTTTCTTATACCGACGCGACGTGATGGGACGTGGTATGGCAGCAACGGATATCGAGCGCGGACTCTCGACCGCCGAGGTCGAGGAGCGCATCGCCGCCGGTAAGATCAACCGCAACATGGAGCTCAAGACCAAGTCGGTCAAAGAGCTCATCATCGAGAACCTCTGCACGCTGTTCAATTTGATCAACGTGATCTTGGCGTTCCTGGTCATTTTGACCGGTTCGTTTAAGAATCTGACGTTCCTGTTCGTGGTGTTCCTCAATACCGCTATTGGCGTCATTCAGTCCATGCGTTCCAAGAAGATGGTCGATAAGCTCACGCTGCTGACCTCCAAGAAGGCCATCGCGGTGCGCGACGGCGCCGAGGTGGAGCTCGACCTGGACCAGATCGTGCTCGACGACATCATCCGCTTGGGGCGTGGCGACCAGATTCCCGCTGATGCCGTGGTGGTTTCGGGCGAGGCGCTCGTGAACGAGAGCTTGCTGACGGGCGAGAGCGACCTTATCAAGAAACAGCCCGGTTCCGAGCTCATGAGCGGCAGCTTTATCGACTCGGGCCTGCTGCGCGCCCGCGTGATCCATGTCGGCGCCGACAACTACGTGGCTAAGATCAATAACGAGGCCAAATACGTCAAAAAGGTTAATTCCGAGATCATGAACGCGCTTAACGCCATCGTGCGCTTTGCGAGCATCATCATGATCCCGCTCGGTTTGGCGTTGTTTGCTTCGAGTGTGAGCGAGCTGTGGGATGCCGCGGGAACCCCGGGTGATAGCGCGCTTTCGTGGTGCTTCTCCGAGTTGTTGGCTGGTCATGTGCCTTCGTCGGCGCTGCTGTCCACGGTGGGCGCCCTGCTGGGCATGATCCCCCAAGGCCTGGTACTGCTGACCTCGTCGGTGCTCGCCATCGCCACGGTGCGCCTGGCCCGCCGCAAGGTGCTGGCACAGCAGCTTTACTGCATCGAGACGCTCGCTCGCGTCGACGTGCTGTGCCTGGACAAGACGGGCACCATCACGTCGGGCCGCATGGAGGTCGAGGGCACGTATCCGCTGCCGGTTGAGGGCGTGAGCCTAGGCGCCGGCTCGGATGAGGCAGCTGTTCCCGTCGATACCACGGTGCTCGATTTTGCGCTGGCTAACGTGGCGCGTGCGACTTCGGCCGATGCCAACGAGACCTGCCAGGCGCTGCTCAACTATTACGCCGATCGTCCGGTCGAGGTGTCTGAGCCGCTGTCGGTCATTCCATTCTCGTCGTCTAAAAAATGGAGTGGCGCTTCGTTTGCGCAGGGCTCCTATGTGATGGGCGCGGCGCAGTTTGTGCTCTCTGATCGTGTTTTTGCCCAGGTCGAGAACCGTGTCGCCGAGCTTGCCGATACCTGCCGCGTGCTCGTGGTGGCGCGCGTGGACGGCTTTACGCCCGATGGCGATATGGTGGGCGAGGCCGAGCCCGTGGGCTTTGTGACCATCCGCGACGAGATTCGTACCTCGGCGGCCGAGACCATCGGCTACTTTAACGAGCAGGGCGTGACCCTCAACGTGATCAGCGGCGACGACCCGCGTACAGTGTCGTCGATCGCGCGCGTGGTGGGCGTGCCGGGGGCGGACGCTTATGTGGACGCCACGACGCTCGATACGCCGGCCAAGCTCGATGCCGCAGTGGACCGCTACCATGTCTTTGGTCGTGTGACCCCGCAGCAGAAGCGCGAGCTCGTGCAGGCGCTCAAGCGCCGCGAGCACACCGTGGCCATGACGGGCGACGGCGTCAACGACGTGCTGGCGCTCAAGGAGGCCGACTGCTCCGTGGCCATGGCGGCTGGCTCCGATGCCGCACGTAACGTGGCCGAGATCGTACTCGTCGACAACGACTTTGCCTCGATGCCCGCCGTGGTGGCCGAGGGCCGTCGCTCCATCAACAACCTGCAGCGTTCGGCCTCGCTGTTCCTGACCAAGACGCTGTTCTCGATGGGCCTGGCGGCGCTGTGCATTGCACTGCCGCCGTACCCCTTCGAGCCCATCCAGATGACACTCATCAACTTCTTCTGCATCGGCGCGCCGGGCTTTGTGCTGGGTTTGGAGCCCAACAATGCTCGCGTGAAGGGGTCATTTTTGACTAACGTACTCAAGCGTGCGCTGCCGGCGTCGATTGCAGTCATTTTGGCTGCGGCGCTCGATATCTTTGTGGCGCGCGTGTTTGGCTTTAGCCAGCTCACGCTGTCTACGATGTGCCTGCTTACGTCGTGCGCGGCGAGCGTCAGCCTGATCTGGCGCATCTCGCAGCCTCTCACGCCCTTACGTGTGGTGCTTTTTGTGTTTGTAGTCGCCGGCATCCTGGTGGGCGTTATCGGATTCCCGGAGCTGCTGTCTATTGCCAACCTGTCGATAGGCCAGATGGTTATCTTGGCTGTCATCGTGATCTTTACCTGCTCGGTGTTCTTTAAGCTCGCCACGATGATGGATTCGCTCAAGCCGCGTCGTCGTCATGCCGCAACTGGTTTTGGCCGTGGTGTGCGCGTTCACCTGGGTCGCGGTGGCGGCAAGGTGAGCTCGACGGGTTCGACGGCCGAGCGTTTTGCCAAGCGCGTCGCCGCCGACATGGCGCAGCGCCGCGAAGATCGCACCGCTCGCGAGGCCGAGGCCCGCGCACTTGAGGGCGTGGCCCAGGCCCAGCCCAAGAAAAAGAAGAGTACCGGAGCCAAGCGCTCTCGCGTGACCAAGTCCGCCCAAGGCATCAAAGTCTCGATGCCAAGCAAAAAGAAGAAGTAGCTACGCGCCCTGGCGATGTTGAATTGGTGCCTTGTTCCTGTGGGGCCGTGGCGATGTTATGCTCTAACCTCGATTGTTTGAATTGCTTCGAAAAGAGGATGCCGTGATCTGCCCGCATTGCCTTAAGACTATCGAGGACGGCGCCTCGTTCTGCCCCTACTGCAACGCCTATGTGGGTCCGGGCGATGGTCCCGAGCACACCGAGTTCGTGTTCTGTGAGGGCTGCGGTGCCCGTCTTTCTCCACATGATCGTACGTGCCCCAAATGCGGACGCCCCGCTCCGGGTATCCTCTCCGAGGACGCGGCCGCATCCGACCTGGCAGCGGGCCGCACGGCGGGCTTTCCGCGCCTAACGCAAGAGCAGATCGATACCGAGGTGCCTCATGCGCCGGCCTCTGCCGCTGCGGTGCTTTCGGACGCCGCCGACCCCAATGAGACCTGCGTGCTGCCGGCTTTCGATAAGGATTTCGGTATTCCCAAGGTCGATATTCCCACGCCCGTTTCCCTGCATGACGATGCTCAAAAACCCAAGCGCAAGGTGCATCCCGACGAGGACGCCTATCACAAGCACAAGCGTCATATCCCCAAGCCGCTCATCGTCATCGCGGTCCTTGCCGTCCTTTGCGGCGGTGCCTATTGGTTCGTGACGGCCGATCCCATGGGTGTCATGCCTGGCTTCTATGACCAGTTTGGCCAGGCTGCGCAGACCACCTTCCCCACGCGCCAAAAGGGCGAGGCGACTGTGGACGATACCAAGCAGGACGATTCTGCCGAGGTGGTCCAGGAAGAAACCGTGCTGACTGATGATCAGCTCTATACCAGGCTCGACGGTCTGTATCAGACCGTCGTGTCCTACGGTGACGAGGACCAGATCGGCGAGGTCATCGATTCTTTTAACAACGGCTATCTTCGAACGCCGCTGTCTACCCGTCAGGAGCTGTCGCAGAGTGCCTACGCCCTGCGCGACCAGATCAAAAAGACGCAAGATGAGCTTAACAACCTTAAGTATCAGGACGATACGGTCTATGCGGACGACATCGCCCACTTAAAGCAGCTTGCCGAGTGGATGTACGAGCGCGTCGACGTGATCTGCCAGAGCTGGGACATCTCGCTGGCCATTCCCGATGGCGAGTCGATGAGTTCCCACCAAAGCGAGATCCTGGCGCCCATCGCACAGGGCGGCAACAGCGCGCTGAATCAGTACGACGCCAATGTGGGTTCCTGGAAGCCGCAGCAGCGTTCCTAAAATTAGTTCGCCATAGCCGGCATAACCTACGTGCGCAATTGATGTAAGCGCATGCTTATTGCTACAATTCGTACAAATATGCTTTAAACGCACGAGGAAGGAACCACATGTTTGGTTTTAAGAAAGAGCTCTACACGCCCGAGTATCAGCTTGCCGGCGACGAGTGCGCCGTTATCGAGACGTCGAAGGGTACCATCAAGGTCAAGTTTGACGGCGAGGGCGCTCCCATTCATGTCGCGAACTTCTGCGAGCTTTCCACGATGGGTTTCTATGATGGCCTTAAGTTCCATCGCTATGTGCCCGGTTTTGTCATTCAGGGCGGCGACCCCAATACCCGCGATATGTCCGGCGCCGACGTCGCTGCCGGTCTTGAGGGCCCCGACGGCATGCCCGGTACCGGTGGCCCTGGCTACTGCATCAAGGGCGAGTTTGCCACCAATCCGCGCAACAGCCATGTCGATGGTGCCCTTGCCATGGCACGCTCCATGGACCCCGATTCCGCGGGTTCGCAGTTCTACTTCTGCCTGGGCGCCCAGCATAACCTCGATTCCGGTTACACCGTCTTTGGTACCACGGTCGAGGGTCTCGATGTGATTTCGCAGCTGCGTGCCGGCGACGAGATCGTCCATGTCGAGATCGTTCACGAGTAAAGGGGACTTCCTTGAATAGCCAGCTGATCCAACAGGGCCGCGCCGCCTACCGCGCGGGTGATTTTTCCGCTGCAGCCCAGATGCTTGGGGCGGCAAAAACTCCCGATGAGATTATGGGCGAGGCCGATCACCTTCGTGGCAACGCCTTGATGCACCTGGGCATGTATGCCGAGGCCGCCGAGGCCTATGCCGCCGCCCTCAACGACGGCACCTATGGCAAGCGCGGCGCGCTGCTCACCAACCGCGGCAAGGCGCTCGCCGCCGTGGGCGACTACACGACGGCCGCCCAGGCGTTCTCTGCTGCTACGCAGGATGCTTCCTATGCCACGCCGTTCAAGGCCTATCTGGGCCTGGGTAATGCGCTGTTCCAGTCGGGCGACTATGCCAACGCGGGTACTGCCTTCCGTCAGGCTGCCATCGACGGCGCCAATCCGGCTCCTGCCGCCGCGCTCGGCGAGCTTGGTCGTTGCTTCATTAAGCTCGGCCGTCCGGCGGATGCCGTGGAGACCTACCGCACGGCTATCGACTTTGCCGGCCCCCGCGACGACACGCGTGCGCTCAACGCCGGCATGGGTCAGGCGCTTTCTGCCGCCGGCCGTCCCTCCGACGCACTCGACGCCTTTAACGCCGCTACTGCCGATGGCATCTACCAGCTTACCTCCGAGCAGGCCGACGAGCTTGCCCGCGTGCACGATTCGCTTGCCGCGCTGTCTGCCCAGACGGCTATGGCCACGGCTCCGGCGCCCGCGATGGACGCTCCTGCCGTCGATCCGCTCGATCCTACGGGCGCGACCGGTCAGTTTATGCCCGATCCCTCGGACACCGGCTTCTTTACGCTGTCCGAGTCCGAGATGGTCCAGCAGGACCGTCAGGATCGTAAGCAGGCCAAGGTCCGTCGTCGCCATCGCCACACGGGTCTCAAAGTCTTCATCGTGCTGCTTCTGCTCATTTTGATCGCCGCGGGCGGTCTGGGCTTTGCCTACACGCGCGGCTTCGGTTTCCCGTCCCAGGAGTCTGTCGTTTCCGATCTGTTCCAGGCTGCCGGCGACGGTGACACCGCAAAGGCTGAGTCTTGCCTGGCCTCGAGCCTGTCCGAGGACGCTAAGTCGATGATCATCTCCTCGATTCCGCAGGGTGCCACCGTGTCCGTCGAGGGCATGGATCAGTCCATGACCGAGACGACCGCTAAGGTGAAAGCATCGCTGTCCAAGGGCGGCGAGCAGGAGTACACCGTCAAATTCGTGCGCTCCGACAACCATATCGGCTGGGCCGTTTCCTCGCTCGATATGGATTTCTCGGCTGCTGACAACCAGTAGTGACCTTATGGGATTTAGCTTTGCCCGGCGCTTCACCGCAAGTGAGGTGCCGGGCTTGCGCTAGTATGATGAGCTAGTAGTTTTCCAGCAATCATCCAACACATCAGGAGTTGCGTTGTTTTCTTTGATGGATATGTTCTTCGGTAGCTATGCGGGCGATCTTGCCATCGACCTCGGTACCGCAAATACGCTTGTCTCCGTGCGCGGCAAGGGCATCGTCATTCGCGAGCCCTCTGTTGTCGCCATCGACAAGAACGACGAGCGCATCCTGGCGGTCGGTATCGAGGCAAAGCGCATGCTCGGCCGTACGCCCGGCAACATCGTGGCCGTTCGTCCCCTGAAGGACGGCGTCATCGCCGACTTCGATGTTACCGAGGCCATGCTTCGCTACTTTATCGACAAGGCTTCCGAGAAGCGCTATCCGTGGACCCCGCGTCCGCGCGTTGTCGTCTGCGTTCCCTCCGGCGTCACGTCGGTCGAGAAGCGTGCCGTATTTGAGGCCACGATCCAGGCCGGTGCCCGCCAGGCCTACTTGATCGAGGAGCCCATGGCCGCCGCTATCGGCGCCGACCTGCCCGTCGAGGAACCCACCGGCTCCATGGTCATCGACATCGGTGGCGGTACCACCGAGGTTGCTGTTATCGCTATGGGCGGCATCGTTGTCTCGCAGTCCATCCGTATTGCCGGCGACGAGTTCGATCAGGCCATCCTCACGCACGTTCGTGATGCCTACAACTTGGCCATCGGCGAGCGTACGGCAGAGGACATCAAGATCAAGGTCGGCTCCGCCGTGCCGCTCAAGGACGAGCTCGACGTCGAGGTCAACGGCCGCGACGTGATTACCGGTCTGCCCAAGACCGTGCGCATTGAGAGCGAGGAGATTCGTCGCGCGCTCAACAAGCCGCTCGACGAGATGGCCAAGGCCGTCAAGGACGCACTCGATGCCACGCCGCCCGATCTTGCCTCGGACCTTATGTACTACGGCATTTTGCTGACCGGTGGTGGCGCGCTGCTACGTGGTCTCGACGTGCGCCTGCGCGATGAGACCGGTGTTTCGGTCAACGTCAGCCCCACGGCGCTCGATAACGTCGTTAACGGCTGCGCCCGCGTGCTCGAGGCCAATGCGTTTGATGGCGGCTTCGTCCAGACCAATGCTTAATTTCCAAAAGGTGGATTCCATTTGGCACGATCTTCGGGTTTCTCCACAAATCTGAATACCAAGCGACAATCAACGGGTATGCGCCCGTTGATTGTTTTCAGCCTGATTTCGGTGTTGCTGCTCACGTTTTACATCCGCGAGGGCGAGGCAGGACCGATTCATGCCGTGCGTTCGGGCGTAACGACGATTACCTCGCCGGTGCGCTTTGTGGGTTCGGCTGTGGCGGCTCCCTTCAATGCGATCGGCAACGTGTTCTCTAACCTTACGGCGTCGCAGGACACGCTCGACGAGCTCAAGAAGCAAAATGAGGAGCTGACCTCTAAGGTTGCCGAGCTCTCCGAGGCTCAAAAGACTGCTGAGCGTCTGGAAGGGCTGGTCGGCCTGCAGTCGACCTATAACCTCAAATCGACCGCTGCTCGTATTGTCGGTGCCTCCGGCGATGCCTGGACTTCGACCGTTACCATCGACAAGGGCTCTGCCGACGGCCTTACCATCAACATGCCCGTGACGAGTTCTGCCGGTGTTATCGGCCAGATTATCGAGGTATCGGCCAAGACCTCTACCGTGCGCCTGATTGGCGACGAGAACTCGGGCGTGTCCGCCATGGTGCAGGACACGCGCGCCCAGGGTATGCTGCAGGGTCAGGCTGACGGCACGCTGCGTCTTGAGTACGTGAGCGTCGACTCCGATGTTAAGGTTGGCGATATCATCGTGACCTCTGGCATCGGTGGCGTGTTCCCCAAGGGCCTTCCGCTTGGCACCGTCTCGTCGGTTGAGAAATCGGCAAACGACGTGTACTACACCATTGTGGTGCGCGCTCAGACCACGGCCGAGAACAACGAGGAAGTGCTGGTCATTACCTCGCTGACCGACGAACAGTCGGCCTCGGATGAGGACGTGAGCACGGCCAACAGCGCGCCGCAGGGAACGTCGCGCGATGCTGCGACCAAGACGAAGGACGAGGGCTCGGATGACAGTTCCGACACGTCCGAGACGACCGATTCCGGCTCGAGCGAATAGGGGGCATGTCCATGGATCTACACGAGCAGGGGATGAGCTCCCGCACGTTTGTGATTGCCGCCATCGTGTGCGTGCTGCTGCAGGCAGGCCTGGCACCGCAGATCTCCATTGCGGGCGGTCGCGTCAACTTCATGATTATCTTGGTGTGCCTAAGCGTGTTCTCGGGCGACCCGACCCGTGCCGTCGTGTGCGGTTTTTGCAGCGGGTTGTTCTATGACCTGTCCGCTGCCGTGCCGGTGGGCGTTATGTCGCTCCTGCTGACCGTGGGTTCTTTTGCCCTGGTGCACAGCGCTGTCGGTCAGACGGGCGGTACCCCGAGTGCGCGCGGCGTCACCGTGGGCGCCTTTGCGCTCGTCATTAATGTGATCTACAGCATCATCTTGCTGTTTATGGGTTTGGAGACGAGCTTTGTTGTGGCGATCTTCGGCCATGCGCTGCCGTCCTCGATCCTGACGGGTCTGGTTGCCATTCCGTTTTTGATGTCCGGCGTCGTGCCGCAGTCCGGCTATGGATTCTCCGCACGTGGCGGACGCCAGACGGGTATGCGCTTTAAGCCCAAGACCCGCAAGCTCAAATAGGGGAGGCCCGTAGATGTCTTCCCAGTTGACGGTTATTATCGCCGGTATCGTGCTGGTTGTGGCCATCGTGGTCGCGCTGGTCATCATGCGTCGTGGCGATTCCCGTTTTACCTACGATACGCAGCATGGAACGGCCCCGCGCGCCACCGAGGGCGAGGGCAATACCGCGGCGACCGCCTTTAAGGGCCGCTTTTCCATCCTCACCACGGGTGTGGGCGCGATGTTTGCGGCGCTCGCCGTCAAGCTGTGGGGCATGCAGATGGTCTCGTCGGACTATTACGAGAAGCAGGCTAATAGCAATCAGACTCGCACCGTTACCACTCCCGCTGTGCGCGGCCGCATCCTCGACCGCAATGGCGTGGCGCTTGTCCAGAACCGTCCCTCACTTGCTGTCGTGGCCTACCGCGATCTTGCCGAGGATGAGGTTCTGGTTCGCCATCTTGCCAACGTGCTTGGAATGCCTTACGTGGCGGTCCTTCGCAATATTCAGGACAATACAGAGGGCGCTCAGAGCCTGCATACCATCGCGACGGACGTCCGTCGCTCCACGGTTGCCTATATTCAGGAACATGCCGGCGAGTTCCCGGGCGTCAAGATTGCCGAGCGTACCGAGCGCCAGTATCCATATGGCGAGACGGCATGCCATATCTTGGGCTATACCGGCACCATTACGTCCGAGCAGCTCGAGGCCCAGAATAAGAAAACCTCTGGCGATGATGATGCTTCTGCTGGCAAGATTACGTACCAGTCGGGCGATATCGTGGGCCAGGCGGGCGTTGAAAGCTACTACGAAAACCTGCTGCAGGGTATTCGTGGCGAGCAGACCGTCAAGGTCGATGCCTCGGGCAATGTGACCGGTCAGGCCGGCGCCGTGCCCGCGAAGGCCGGCTCTGACATTAAGCTCACGCTCGACCTTAAGATCCAACAGGCCTGCGAGACGGCGCTGGCGAGCGCTATCGAGCTTGCCAAGACCACTGGCTACAGCAATGCCGGCAACGGCGCTGTAGTGTGTCTCGATCCCAACAATGGCGAGATCCTGGGCATGGCGAGCCAGCCCAAGTTCGATCCGTCCGTCTTTATCGGCGGCGTCTCAAATGACGTGTGGACCGAGCTCAATGATGACAAGGGTTCGCACCCGCTGCTCAACCGCGCCATTAGCGGACAGTACATGTCGGCCTCGACCATCAAACCGCTCTCGGCACTGGCCGGTCTTGAGTTTGGAACCTACACTTCAACGCAGACAACCAACTGCACGGGCTATTGGACGGGCCTGGGCAAGGCTTGGGGCAAGCGCTGCTGGCTGACGTCTGGCCACGGCACCATGACGCTGCAGTCGGGTATCGCCAACTCGTGCGACCCTGTCTTCTACGACATGGGCAAGGCGTTCTTTTATGACGAGCAACATCCCGAGGGCCTGCAGGAGGTCTTTCGTCGCTGGGGTCTAGGCAAGACCTGCGGTATCGATCTGCCGAGTGAGGGCGCGGGCCGTATTCCCGATGCCGAGTGGAAAGAGTCGTACTTCACCGACGCCTCTGCCGAGGACCGCAAGTGGAATGCCGGCGATATGACCAACATTGCTATCGGTCAGGGTGACATTCTGGTGACGCCCCTGCAGATGGCGTGTGCCTATATGGGTCTTGCCAACGGCGGCAAACAGTACGTGCCTCACGTGTTTTTGTCTGCCGTGTCGCGCGATGGCGACGGCGATGCCTATAAGTACAACGGCAAGGGCAAGAAGAAGCGCTTGGTGGCCAAGATCAACAGCGATTCGGATTTGGCTCTTGTTCGCAACGGCATGCACGACGTGATTTACACGGCATCGACGTCCCTGGCGGCGCACTTTGGCACCCTGACGCCGCAGGTATACGGCAAGTCGGGCACGGGCGAGAAAAGCGGCGAGGACGAATACGCGTGGTTCTGCGCCTATGCACCGGCCGATGACCCCAAGTATGTCATCGCTACCGTCCTGGAGCAGGGCGGCGGTGGCTCAGATACCGCGATGCATGTCGTGCGCGACGTGCTCGGCGTGATTTATGACGAGCCCGATACCTCTTCGGCCTCGGGCGATTCTTCGGTTCGATAGGAGGTTGCGATGGATTTTTCTCCGGCGGATCTGTTCCGTTCAACCAAGACCGGTTCTCGCAGCAGCCTGGACCGTGTCAACAAACAACTTTCGGCTTCGCGCGGCACGTTTCGCCAAAAGGTGCATATCGGTGTGCTCGTGGCTACAGTGGCGCTCGTCGCCTACGGTGCCATCATTATCTGGTCGGCTTCGCAGTTTAAGGCCGATGCTTCGTTCTCACGCCATCTGCTGGGAATTGGCATCGGCACGGTGCTGGCGGTGCTGGTCTGGCGCTCCGACCTGCGCGGTATTTCCAATTTCTCGACGGCGTTGCTCGTCATCGACCTGATCGTGATCCTCTCGCCCAAGATTCCGGGTCTGTCCTATACGGGCGGTCTGGGCATGACGGGCTGGATCAAGATTCCCGGTATCGGCTTGACATTCCAGCCGGTTGAGCTTGCCAAGCTCATCACCATCTTCTTTATTGCTACGCTTGGCTCGCAGTATAACGGTCGCATCGATACCGTTCGCGACTACGTCAAGCTCTGCGGCATGCTGTCCATTCCATTTTTGGCCGTCGTTGCCATGGGCGACCTGGGCTCGGGCCTGGTCGTGCTGGTTTCGGGCGCCATCGTCATTTGTATGAGCGGTGCACGCCGCGAATGGGTGCTGTCGACCTTGGCCCTGCTCGTGGGGCTGGTGGCCCTCGTCCTGGCGCTCGATTCGGTCTTTGATTCGTTGCTCGGCCACGATGTGCTCATCAAGCAGTATCAGATGAACCGTCTGACGGTCTTTATCGACCCCGATAATGCCGATTCGGACGATGCCTACAACCTGCAGCAGTCGCTTATCGCCGTTGGCTCGGGCGGCTTCTTTGGTAAAGGCCTGGGGCATGCGACGCAGTCGGCCGGCGGCTTTCTGCCTGAGTTCCACACCGACTTCGTCTTCGCCTTCCTGTCCGAGACCTTTGGCTTCTGCGGCTCCTTTTTGCTGCTGTGCTTGTACGTGCTGCTCATCTTCTCGACGATCCGCGTTGCCTTTAAGTGCGAGTCTCTGTTTTTGCGTCTTTCGTGTGTTGGCATCGTTGGCATGTGGGCGTTCCAGACCTTCGAAAACATCGGCATGTGCATCGGCATGATGCCGATTACCGGTATTCCGCTACCGTTTATTAGCTTCGGTTCGTCTTCGATGATGATCCAGCTGCTGACGGTGGGTATCGTACAATCCATATGGCGGCATCGTTCGGGCGCCGCGTAACCGCTGGAGGGGTTTGCTATGAAAATTCCCGTAGATAAGCTGACCCGCGCTTTTAAGATGGGCGCGTCCGTTAAGAAGGATTCCGATACGCCGGTGCGCGTCTCGGTCTATCTGGATTCGTCCGCCTCGCGCTTTCTGGCCGAGACGGTGCGTGACGCCTTTGTGCCGCAGACGACCTCGGGCATTGTGCGCGTCGAGCGTCTGGGGGAGGAGCGAATTGCTCCAAAGACCGATACCGATGTGGTACTGGTGCTCTCGTGTGGTTCCGACCGCTTGGAGAGTGCCGTGCAGGAGCTCGTGATCGCCGGTGCGCCCGTGTGCGTGCTTGCCGAGTCTGGTGTGGAGGTGCCGTTTATCGAGGAGTCCACGCCCATGCTCGGCGTGGTAGCGGCAACCGATAAGACGTATCTGCTCGAGACGCTTGCCCGCTGGATTCTCGATCGCACCGACAAGGAAACGGCCTTTGCGGCGAACTTTGCCTTCATGCGCATCGCGGCGGCCAATCGTATCATCACCTCGTGCGCGCTCACCAATATGGCGACCGGTGCGCTGGTGTTTTTGCCGGGCGCCGATTATCCCGTTATGGCGCTGGCGCAGGTGGGCATGCTCTTTGAGCTCGCTGCCGTCTTTGGACGCGGCATTAAGCCCGAGCGCGGCTACGAGGTCGCGGGCGTGCTTGCCGGCGGCTTGGTGATCCGCGCGGTCACCCGCGCGCTCGTCAAGCAGACGCCGCATATTGGGTTTGCCGTCAAGGCGCTCACTGCTGCCGCGGGCACCTATGGCATGGGCCGTGCGCTCGTTTCGCTCTACGAGCGCGATGTCGACTACAGCCGTGCCAACGAGGTGGTCACTGCCACGTTCTCCCGCGTTCACGATCTGGTGACCACGGTCGCAGGCGCTACCCGTCCTATGGCGTCCTATCAGGACGCATCAGATCTCGCTGCTTAGGGGTTTTCCGTTGCGCGTTGCATACCAAGATTGTTTTCATTTAATCGAGCCGTTGCTCGCCAAGGTCGAGAAGCCGAGTCGCTATATCGATCACGAGTGGGGCACGCTTTCCAAGGCCGATGCCGACTACCGTTGCTGCCTGATCTATCCGGATGTGTACGAGGTCGGTCTGCCCAACCAGGGCATCGCCATCCTCTACAACATCCTTAACCAGGCCGAGGGCATCTCCTGCGAGCGTGGCTATGTGCCGTGGCCCGATATGGGTGACGCTATGCGCGAGGCGGGCATTCCGCTGCTCTCGCTCGAGGGTGCAGCGCCGGTCGCTTCGTTTGATATCGTCGGTCTGCATGTGCCGCACGAGATGGCGGTGACGAACTTCCTCGAGGCACTCGACCTCGCTGGCATTCCGCTGTTGGCGGCCGACCGCACCGAGGACGACCCCATTATCATCGCCGGCGGCCCCTCGGTGTACAACCCCGAGCCGTACGCGGCCTTCTTCGATGTTATCCTCATCGGCGAGGGCGAGGAATCGCTGCTCGAGACCTGCCAGCTGCATCGCCGTCTGCGTGACGAAGGAGTCCCGCGCGCGCAGATTGTCGAGCAGCTTGCATCCATTGCCGGCAACTACGTGCCGTCGCTCTATGAGGTTTGTCACGACGAGCCCTGCTCGCCGCATGGCTACACTGTGCCGCGTGAAGGCAAGGATGCGCCGACGGTGGTCTTCAAGCGCGTCGTTGAGGATTTCGGCGCCACGAATCCGTTGTCGCAGTCGTGTGTGCCCTATGCGCAGCTGGTCCACGACCGCCTGTCTATCGAGATCCTGCGCGGCTGCGCCCGCGGCTGTCGTTTTTGCCAGGCCGGCATGACGTATCGCCCGGTGCGCGAGCGCTCGGCCGACCAGATCGTCTCGTCGGTGATTCAGGGTCTGGAAAAGACCGGCTATGACGAGGTGTCGCTGACCTCGCTCTCCACGACCGACCACTCCTGCATTCGCGACGTGCTCGGCAGGCTCAACCGTCGCCTGGAGGATACGGGTATTCGCGTGTCTATTCCGTCGCAGCGCCTGGATTCGTTTGGCGTGGATATGGCCGAGTCGGTCGCCGGCGAAAAGAAGGGCGGACTGACGTTCGCGCCCGAGGCCGGCAGCCAGCTCATGCGCGATATCATTAACAAGAACGTGACCGAGGAGGACCTGGACCGTGCGGCCAAGGCGGCCTTCGAGGCCGGTTGGAACCGCATGAAGCTCTACTTTATGATGGGCCTTCCCGGCGAGCGCGACGAGGACATCGTGGCCATCGCCAATCTGGCCGATCACGTGTTGGAGCTCGGTCGTTCCGTGGTGCCCAAGGCTCGTCGCGGCTCGATTTCGGTGTCGATCTCGGTTTCGGTCTTTATCCCCAAGGCTGCCACGCCGTTCCAGTGGTGCCCGCAGCTCGACTACGACGACGTCAAGCGTCGCCAGAAGCTGCTTATCACGAGCGTTCGCAACCGTGCCGTCCGCGTGCATTACCACGATGCCGAGACCTCGCTCATCGAGGCCGCGCTTTCCCGCGCCGGTCGTGACATGACGCCCGTCATCATCGATGCTTGGCGCTCGGGCTCTCGCTTTGACGCCTGGGTAGAGCATTTCTCGCTCGATAACTGGAAGGAAGCTGCTGCCAAAAACGGCATCGACCTCAATGAGCTCGTGCACCTGCCCTACGAGTTGGACTGGCGCCTGCCGTGGGAGCACGTAAGCCCCGGCTGCACGCGCGGCTTCCTCGAGCGCGAGTACCGTCGCTCGCTCGAGGGCGTCACGACTCCCGACTGTACCCGCACGTCGTGCACCGGCTGCGGGATCTGCCCCACGCTCCACGCCAAGAATGTATTGATGGGTGATCGCGCATGAGTGAGCGCCTGACCGACAACCCCTCGCTCTTTAGGCTTCGTGTTCGCTATGGCAAGCGCGATCGCCTTAAGTACCTGGGCCATCTCGAAGTAATCCATACCATTGAGCGCATCGTGCGCCGTGCGGGACTTCCCTATGCCGTCACGCAGGGCTTCTCTCCGCACATGCGCGTGGGCTTCTCTTCGGCGCTGCCGGTTGGTACGTCGTCGACCTGCGAGTGGTATGACCTGTTTATGACCGAGTTCGTGGCGCTCGACGAGGCGTTTGGGCGCCTGGCTGCGGCGTCTCCGGCCGATCTGGCGCCCATCGAGGCGGCGTACATCGACGTGCGCACGCCGGCCTTGACGGCGCAGCTCACGCGCCTGTCGTATCGCATCGACCTGCACTTGGATCCCGAGGTGCCCGTAAGCGCCGACGAGGTGCGTCGTGCGATCGACACGCTGCGCGCGGGCCACGGCATCGACTACGCGCGCGGCAAAAAGAGCAAGCGCTTGGATTTGGATCACACGCTCGTGGGCTATGAGCTCACGGCGGGGGAGCGCCCGGACCATTTGGTGCTCATGCTCGACACCCATGCCGACAACGAGGGCTCCATGCGTCCGGAAATTTTGCTTTCTGCTGCTGATGTTTTGTTGCAGGGCTTGACCCCGGGCGTGGATGCACCTATTGTTTCCACCGGTATGCAAGACCTCGTGACCATCTGCTCCTACGATGTCGAGCGTCAGAATCAAGCATGCGAGGACGACGAGGGCCGACTCGTCAGCCCCATACCTGTGCGAACTTGTGGATTTGCTCCACATACTCGTTGACGGGGGTATTTTCGCCTGCTACTATATTCGGCTGTTGCACTAACTGATGCATGAAGGGCAAGTAAACATGTACGCAATCGTTAACACGGGCGGCAAGCAGTACAAGGTCGCCACCGACGATGTCATCACCGTCGAGAAGATTGAGGGCAATGAGGGCGACAAGGTCACCCTGCCGGTTATCTTCCTCAACGATGGTAAGAAGATCGTCACCGATCCCGACAAGCTGGCCAAGGCCAAGGTTACCGCTCAGATCGTTGAGCAGTTCAAGGGCGAGAAGCAGCTGGTCTTCAAGTTCCACAAGCGCAAGCGCTATCGTCGTCTGAAGGGTCACCGTCAGCAGCTCACCAAGCTGAAGATCGTGAAGGTTCAGGCTACCTCCCGCGCCAAGAAGGCTGTCAAGGCAGAGGCTGAGGCTGTTGCCGAGGCTCCCGTCGCCGAGTAGATTACACTCGTAACGAAAGAGTAGGTATACACAATGGCACACAAAAAAGGACTCGGTTCCTCCCGTAATGGCCGTGACTCCCGCGGTCAGCGCCTTGGCACGAAGCGCTATGCCGGCCAGACGGTAACCACGGGCACGATTCTCGTCCGTCAGCACGGCACGCACATCCACCCGGGTGAGAACGTTGGCCGTGGTAAGGACGACACGCTGTTCGCGCTGGTCGACGGTACCGTTGAGTTCCACAAGGGTATCAAGCACAGGGTCAGCGTACGCCCGCTCGCGAACGCGTAATTCACCCTTCATAGAGCACATATGTGGGAGGCACTTGAGTTTTAGGATTCAAGGGTCTCCCTCTTTTTTGTAGGAGGCGATTCTGTTGTCACAGTTCACCGATATCAGCCGCATTAACGTGTGCGGCGGCGACGGCGGAGCCGGATGCATGTCGTTTAGGCGCGAGGCATTTGTTCCCAAGGGCGGCCCCGATGGCGGCGACGGCGGTCGTGGCGGCAATGTCGTCATCCAGGCCGATGCTCAGCTGTCTTCGCTGATCGATTACCGCTTTAAGCATCACTTCCGCGCCGAGCGCGGCACGCACGGACAGGGTGCCCGTCGTAACGGTAAGAGCGGCGAGGACCTGATTCTCAAGGTCCCTATGGGTACCGTGGTGCGGGAGCTCGACCCCGAGACGCAGACCCCGATGTTCGAGATTGCCGACCTGGTGCACGATGGCGAGCGCGTCGTCGTGGCGCCCGGCGGTGCCGGCGGCCTGGGCAACACGCACTTTGTGACGTCGGTGCGCCGCGCGCCCGCGTTCGCTCAGCTGGGCGAACCGGCCGAGGAGCACTGGATTGAGCTCGAGATGAAGCTTATGGCCGATGCCGCGCTCGTGGGCTTCCCCTCGGTGGGTAAGTCATCGCTCATCGCGCGCATGAGTGCCGCCCGTCCTAAGATTGCCGACTACCCGTTTACCACGCTCGTGCCGAACCTCGGAATGGTGCGTGCCGGCGAATATTCTTACGTCGTTGCCGACGTCCCCGGTCTCATCGAAGGCGCGAGCGAGGGCAAGGGCTTGGGTCACCAGTTCCTGCGCCACATTGAGCGTACGGCCCTGATCATGCATGTCGTCGACATGACGGGCGGTTTTGAGGATCGCGATCCGGTTGAGGACTATCGCATCATCAACCGCGAGCTCGAGCAGTATGGCGCCGAGCTTTCGGAGCGTCCGCAGATCGTCGTTGCCAACAAGTGCGATGCGCCGGGCACGGCCGACAAGATTGCCGACCTTAAGCGTGCGGCGCTCGACGATGGCCATATGTTCTTTGCCGTGTCTGCTGTTACGGGCGCCGGCCTCAACACGCTGATGCTTGCCGTGGGCGAGCAGGTGGCTAAGCTTCGCGCCGAGCTGGCGGTCTCTGATGAGCCGGTCGATCTGCGCGACGAGGAGTGGGAGCGCCGTCGCCTGCAGCGTGAGAAGCGTTTCCGCATTGTCCAGGAAGAGCCCGGTGCCTTCCGCGTAGTCGGTCGTGCCATCGAGCGCATGGTCATCCAGACCGACTGGGAAAACGAGGAAGCCGTCATTTACCTGCAGCATAAGTTTGCGCGTATGGGTGTTGACGACGCGCTCGAGAAGGCCGGTTGTCGTGCGGGCGACGAGGTCCGCATTTGCCAGCGCGCCTTTGACTTTGAGGGCGCCGAGGACTTCTCGGAGTTCGAGGAGCTCGAGGAGCTCGAGGATGCTGGCGAGGACGTTGCCGTTGAGACCATTCACGTGGCCGATGCTGCGGATGAGGGCGTCGAGGTTGTCGATGCGGCGGATGCCGCGGGCGATGCCGAGACCTCGGAGGGCGAGTAAGCCATGTCGCTGCGCGGTGGAATCGGTCTGCCCGAGCTTCCTCTAGAGGACGGGCAGGAGTTTAGGCTCGGCATTATGGGTGGCACCTTTGATCCCATCCATTACGGGCACCTGGTGACCGCCGAGCAGGCGCGCGAGTCGCTCGACTTGGATGCTGTGCTCTTTATGCCGGCGGGCTCTCCTGCCTTTAAGCTTGACAAGCCGGTGACGCCTGCCGAGGACCGTTATGCTATGACGGTCCTCGCCACCGCCGCGAACCCGGCCTTTTTGGCGAGCCGGTTCGAGATCGACCGCCCGGGCGTAACCTATACGGCCGATACGCTTCATGCCCTTCGCGACTTTTACCCGCCGCAGGTAAAGCTCTACTTTATTACGGGCGCCGACGCGATTATCGATATCGTGACCTGGCATGATGCCGAACGAATCGCTGAGCTTGCTACCTTTATTGCGGCGACGCGACCGGGCTTTGATATCGATACGGCGCGTGCCCGAATCAAAGAGTCGGGGCTGCCGTTCGACGTGCGCTATATTCAGATTCCGGCGCTGGCGATCAGCTCGACGAACATTCGTAAGCGAGTTGCCCGCGGCATGAGCGTGCGCTATCTTACGAGCGAGTCCGTGCTCGGCTACATTCGCAAACGCAGGCTATATGCCGATTTGGGCCAAGAAGATTTTGAGTGATGGGGGTCTACGTTGTCGGTAGAGGATCAGTTTGAGGGCGATGAGCGCGCGCTGCTCAAGCGCATTCGAGAGCTGCTCGATGTTCGCATGAAGGATAAGCGTAAGCGCTATGTGCATTCGCTGGGTGTTGCCGAGACCGCACTTCATCTGGCCGAGGTCTACGGCGTTGACCGCTTTGATGCCGCTGCCGCCGGCCTGATCCATGACTGGGACAAAGTGCTCTCCGACGACGAGCTGGTCACGCGCGCTCTGCATTACGGCATTAAGATTGCCGGCTCTCCTTCCGCCGCGACGCCGCTTTTGCATGGCCCTGTTGCCGCCTATGAGCTTCCGCAGCTTTTTCCCGAGCTGTCGCCGGCCGTTTTCCAGGCTGTCGACCGTCACACCGTGGGTGCCTGCGACATGACGCCGCTCGATATGGTGGTCTTTGTGGCCGATGCCATCGAGCCCAACCGCCACGGCGACTATGCGCATGCGCTGCGCAAGATGGTGGGGGAGTCGACGCTCGATGAGTTGTTCTTCTCCTGTTTTGCGCAGGGTTTGGTCTATGTGATCCAGTCCGGGCGCTATCTTTATCCCACAGCTATTACGATTTACAACCATTACGCCCAGCTGCGCTAGCTCGGGCTGTCTAGAAAGAGGTATTCCATGGCCGACGAGACCATGACCGACGAGCAGATTCTTGAAGGTGTGGAGCACAAGAGCTTCGTCGCCACGTCCGACCGCACTGCCGCCTCGCTGTCCGCGAGCGGTGTCGCCGCCGAGGATGTCGCCCGCGCCGCCGCGCAGGCCGCCTACGACAAGAAGGGCGAGGACGTTCAGGTGCTCGACCTGACCGAGCTTTCCGATGTATGCGACTACTTTGTGCTTGCCACCGGTACCAACAACCGCCAGGTCGATTCTATCGTCGACGAGATCGAGGAGAAGGTCGCCGAGGCTTGCGGCGAGCACCCGTTCTCCATCGAGGGTCGCGAGCAGAAGACCTGGATGCTCATGGACTACGGTTCGGTTGTCGTCCACGTCTTCACTCCCGAAGCCCGCGACTTCTACCGCCTCGAGAAACTCTGGGGAGACGCCCCCCAGCTCCCCCTCAACCTCCTCTAGTAGCTCATTTGAGACGGGGTTTAGCTACCCTCACGCATATCGCCGGGCAGTTGCGGTTTTCCGTAACTGCCCGGCTTTCTTTTTTGCCCAAAGGCGGTTAATCGTTGAAGCGGGATTGGCGGCCGAAGGAAAGGGCGGTGTCGCCGAATTTGTCTCGGACGGCGTCGATGGCGACGGAGAGGTCGCGGCGGTCGCTGGATTGGGCTCCGCGGTCGTCGACTTCGCAGAACAGGTCGGTCTGGATGCCGCCCCGATGGTCAAAGTCGCTCATGCCGATGCCTGCTAAGCGAACGTGCATTCCTTCCTGCCAGATGTTGTCGAGCAGTTCGAGTGCAACCGCCACGAAGATGTTCTCATCGTCGGTCGGATGAGGCAGCCGGCGCTGTGCCGTACGCCCGCTGCCATACGAATACTTAAGCTTGAGCGTTACCGTGGCACCCGTCAGCCCCTGACGGCGCAGGCGGCGTCCCACTGACTCTCCCAACAGCGCAATCGCCGCCTCAATATCCCCACGCTCAGTCAAATCTTTAGCAAAGGTGCGTTCATTGCTGACAGACTTGACCTCGCGCTCTTCATCGAGACTCGTGACTTCAGAGATTTCGAGTCCCAGCGCACGCTGGCGCATGCGTTCGCCGTTGACGCCAAAAATAGAGGCCAAGGTGGATTCCGGTGCACGTGATAGCTCGCCGAGGGTGTAGATGCGCATGCGGCGCAGTCGCTCCTCGGCCGAGCGCCCGATGCCGCTCATGGCAGACACTGGTAGCGCGGCCAAAAAGCGCTGTTCCGTCCCGGGGCGCACGATGGTCATCCCAAACGGCTTATCCCGCTCGCTTGCGATCTTTGCGACCGTCTTGTTGCAGCCCACGCCAATGGAGCACGTTACTCCCAGCGTTGCCACGCGGTCGCTTATACGCCGCGCAACCAGCAGCGGGTCTTCGGGCGCAAAGCGACCCGGTGTGATATCGATAAAGGCTTCGTCGATGGATACGCGCTCAACGCGCGGGGTCTCGTCGGCGAGAATCGCCATGACCTGCGTGCTCACCTCGCGGTAGCGATCAAAGTGCCCGTGCGTCCAAATGGCTTGCGGGCACAAGCGCCGTGCCTCGGCCGAGGCCATGGCAGAGTGCACGCCAAAACGACGCGCCTCATACGAACACGTGGACACGACGCCACGCGAATCGGCGTCTCCGCCCACGATGAGCGGCTTTCCGCGCCATTCGGGATGATCGAGCATCTCCACGCTCGCAAAAAACGCATCGAGGTCCATGAGGCCCACCGCCGGACCCGTCCAGGGAGGCGGCGTGACGCCCATGGCATCCTCATAACCGTATGTATGTTCGCGTCTTTCCATGTCATGAGTATACCGCGCAGCTCATGTGGGGTGCGTGTATGTGCTTGCAAATCCCGAATTCTTGTCTAAGATATGGATTTGCCCTCGACTACACCGAAGAAGTTGGTCTCACGGACTTCACCTGCCCGCGTCGATGGCGTATTATGTTCAACTGTTTGTTTGTAGTTGCAGCCTAAAGCTGCTTGGTTGGAGGAGTTTCCTTTGGCAGTCAAGATTCGCCTTGCTCGTCACGGCGCTAAGAAGCGTCCGTACTACCGTGTCGTCGTCGCCGATTCCCGCGCCCCGCGTGACGGTCGTATCATCGAGGAGGTTGGCCGCTACAACCCGATGACCGCCCCCAAGACCATCAACCTCGATCTTGAGAAGATCGCCGACTGGCAGTCCAAGGGCGCTCAGCTCACCGACGCCGTCGCCGCTCTGGTCAAGGCCGCCAACGAGGGCGAGAAGACCGAGACCGTCGTCAAGAAGTCCAAGAAGCAGCTCGCCAAAGAGGCCGAGGCCGCTAAGGCTGCCGCTGAGGCCGCTGAGGGCGCCGAGGAGTAAATCGTGCCTGAGGTTGACGCTGCACAGCTCGAGGGTGAGGCAATGCTCTCAGATCGCATCGCCGATCTCGTCGAATATCTCGTTGTTCAGATCGTCGACGACCCGGATTCCGTGAGCCTTGAGGTCATCGATGGTGACGACGCCTCTACGATTGAGGTTTCGGTCGCCGAGGATGACGTCGCTAAGGTCATCGGCCGTCGTGGCCGTACCATCAAGGCCATTCGCACGCTCGCCCGTGCACTGGCCGCTCGCCTCGACACTGCTGTCGAGGTAGAGGTTCTGGGCTAGGACCTTGAGGTCCCAGTACAAAAACATCGCCCGTGTGGTCAAGCCGCACGGAAGGAAGGGGGAGGTCCTCGCGCAGCCGCTGCGGGGGCTTCCTTCTGTATTAGAGCCTGGTATGCGCGTCGCCCTGACGCCGCCGGCGCTCAAGCGCGACCGCTTTTGCACGGTCGTGTCCGTCACCGATACGGGCGATGGCGATCTGGTCTCGTTTGAGGGCATTGACGACTTGACGGCCGCCGAGGGCATCACGGGATGCTACGTGCTGGCAAATCGTGACGACTTTGAGCTCGATTCGCTCGACGCTGCCTATACCGATCTGATGGGTCGCGAGGTGGTCGACGAGCGCTTCGGTTCGCTCGGCACGATCGTCGAGATCATGTCGACGCCCGCTAACGATGTTTGGGTTGTCGAGGGCGATCGGTACGGCGAGGTACTGATTCCCGTGATCGAGCAGGTTGTGCTCGATCTTCCCGACACAGGAACAATTTCCGTCCATGTTATGGACGGCCTGATCGATATGGACAAGTAGGGAGGACAACATGCTGATTGAGACCCTTTCGGTCTTTCCCGAGATGTTTGAGCCCGTCATGTCCACGTCGATTTTGGGCCGCGCCCGCAAGGCCGGCCTTTTTGATTTTAAGGCGTATAACCTGCGCGACTGGACGCACGACCGCCATCGTACCGTCGATGACGAGCCGTACGGCGGCGGGCAGGGCATGCTCATGAAGGTCGAGCCTATCGCAGAGGCCATCGAGGCCATTAGCGCAGAGGGTCCCAAGCCCACTGTGGTGTTCTTTACCCCCTGTGGCGAGCCCTTTACGCAGCATGTGGCCGAGCGCCTGCTCAAAAGTGAGCGCCTGTTGTTTGTGTGCAGTCGCTACGAGGGCGTCGACGAGCGTGCGTATGCTTATGCCGATGAGCGTCTGTCGATCGGCGACTACGTGCTCACGGGCGGCGAGCTTCCCGCTATGGTCGTTGCCGATGCCGTCGTACGCCTGATTCCCGGCGCCCTGGGCGACGAGATGAGCAACGTCGACGAGTCGTTCTCGACCGCCGAGGACGGAGGACTGCTTGAGTACGCGCAGTACACCCGCCCCGCCGAGTTCAACGGCGAGGGCGTGCCGCCGGTGCTCGTGAGTGGCGATCACGCCAAGGTCGATGCCTGGCGTCGCAAGAACGCCATCGAGCGCACCTGCCGCTGGCGTCCCGATCTGATCGAGACGGCGCGCCTTACGCCCCAGGAGCGTGCGTACGCGCAGGAGATTTTGGACGCTTCGTATTCGCAGAGCGAGGAGTGAGAATGGTTCCATCGCAGCATTCCGCGTTGAGGGGCGCTTTTGAGTGGATCGCGGTCATCGCGATCGCATTGGTCGCCACCTTCTTGATTCGTTCGTTTGTGGTCGAGCCCTTTGTGGTGCCCACCGGCTCCATGGAGTCCACGATCGAGATTGGCGACCAGATCCTGGCACAAAAGGTGAGCCTCGAGCTCGGTCAGCCCGTCAAGCAGGGCGATATCGTGGTGTTTCACAACCCCGATGGCACCTCCGAGCATGATGTTCTTGTCAAGCGTGTTATTGCCACGGCCGGCCAGACGGTCGACCTGCAGGATGGCAAGGTGGTCGTTGACGGCCAAGCGCTCGACGAGGACTATACGACGGGCATGAGCTGGCCACTTTCGGTCCAAGCGCCTGGCGCTCAGGTAAGCTATCCCTACACCGTTCCCGACGGGTGCGTGTGGGTGATGGGCGACAACCGCGAAAACTCTGCCGACTCACGCTACTTTGGTCCCGTCGATCGCTCTGATTTGATCGCTGCGGCGCTTGTGCGCTACTGGCCGCTCAACCGCATCGGCGCTATCGACTAAAAACCGCTATAGTACAGTACCTAACCGTGTAATCGTTTCGACGAGGGGATATTAGAGGCATGAACGCTTCATCGCTTTCCTTCCAAGACATCATCCTGCGCCTCCAGCAGTACTGGGGCGAGCAGGGCTGCGTCATTATGCAGCCCTATGACTCCGAGGTCGGTGCCGGTACCTTTCATACCGCGACCACGCTGCGCTCGCTCGGTCCCGCCGAGTGGCGCACCTGCTATGCGCAGCCTTGCCGCCGTCCCGCTGACGGCCGCTACGGCGAGAACCCCAACCGCATGCAGCACTACTATCAGTTCCAGGTGCTCATCAAGCCCTCACCGGTCAACGCCCAGGAGCTTTACCTGGGGTCTCTTGCCGCTATCGGTCTGGACCCCAACGACCATGACGTCCGCTTTGTCGAGGACGACTGGGAGAGCCCGACGCTTGGCGCCTGGGGCCTTGGCTGGGAGGTCTGGCTCAATGGCATGGAGGTCACGCAGTTTACGTACTTCCAGCAGGTGGGCGGCATCGAGGTCGACCCCGTGCCCGTTGAGATCACCTACGGCCTGGAGCGTATCGCCATGTACGCCCAGGGCGTCAACTCGGTCTACGACCTGGTGTGGAGCTACCTGCCCGACGGCACGCCCATGACCTACGGCGACGTGTTCCTGGAGAACGAGCGCGAGTTCAGCGCCTACAACTTTGAGGTCGCCAACGTCGAGATGATGCGTCAGAAGTTTGACGACTACGAGGCCGAGTGCCATTCCTGCCTGGAACGAAAGCTGCCGCTGCCGGCGTACGACTGTGTCATGAAGTGCAGCCACGCCTTCAACCTGCTCGATGCCCGCGGCGCCCTGTCCGCAGTCGAGCGTGCCAACTACATCCTGCGCGTCCGCGCCGTCGCCAAGGCGTGCTGCGAGGCCTACATGGCCGAGGTCGCCGGAGTCAACGAGAATGCCGACCAGGAAGGCGAGGTGGCGTAAGCCATGGCAGACGCTAAGGATTTCCTGTTTGAGATCGGTACGGAGGAAATGCCCTCCGCACCGCTGAACAATGCCGTCAAGCAGCTTGGCACCATGATCGCCAAGGGTCTCGACGAGGCCGGTCTGGCCCACGGCGAGGTCCGCGTGATCTCGAGCCCGCGCCGTCTGGCTGCACTCGTTGCCGACGTCGCCACCGCGACCGATGAGGTTCACGAGGTCAAGCGTGGCCCCGCGGCCAGCATTGCCTTCGACGCTGACGGTAACGCCACCAAGGCCGCCCAGGGCTTTGCCCGCAAGTGCGGTGTGGCTGCCGAGGACCTGGTCCGTCGCGAGGACACCGACGGTCGCGAGTATGTGTTCGCCGAGAAGAATATTCCCTCCGCACCGGCCACCCCGATCCTGACGGCCCTGTGCGAGAAGACCATCGCCGGTCTGCAGTGGCCCAACTACCGCAGCCAGCGCTGGGGTCACGAGCATGCGACCTTTGTTCGTCCGGTCCGCTGGATCTGCTGCCTTTTGGGCGAGGATGTTGTGCCCGTGTCGTTTGCCGACGTGACGAGTGGCAACACCACGCGTGGTCATCGCGTGCTTGGCCCCGGTGACCATGTGGTCGCCAGCCCCGCCGTCTACGAGCAGGTGCTCGAGGACGCCGGCGTGCTTTCTGCCGAGCGCCGTCGCGAGGCCATCCTTGCCGGTATCGCCGAGGTCGAGGCTGCCCGTCCCGGCTGCCATGTCGATACGCCCAAGAAGGTCTTTGAGGAGGTCATCAACCTCTGCGAGTGGCCGACGGTGCTCGTCGGTACCTTCGATGAGGAGTTCCTCAAGGTCCCTCACGAGATCATCTGCGAGTCCATGCTCACCAACCAGCGCTACTTCCCGATCTATGACGGCGAGGGCAAGCTCACGCGTGAGTTCGTGGTCGTCTCCAACAGCAAGCCCGAGAACGCCGAGCGCGTGATCGACGGCAACGAGCGCGTCGTGCGCGCCCGTCTGGACGATGCCAAGTTCTTCTACGAGGAGGACCTGAAGATCTCCCTCGACGAGTTCCGCGAGCGTCTGGCCAAGGTCGCCTTCCAGGAGAAGCTCGGTAGCGTGCTCGCCAAGTCCGAGCGCATCGAGCAGCTTGCGCTCGCTATTGCCCGCGAGGCACACCTGGGTGCTCACCTGGCAGCCGATGCCGCTCGCGCCGCGCACCTGTGCAAGGCCGACCTGGTATCCAACGCCGTTGTCGAGTTCACGAGCCAGCAGGGCGTGATGGGCGGTTATTACGCGACCGCGATGGGGGAGAACGACGAGGTCGCCCACGCCATCCGCGATCACTACCGTCCCCGCTTTGCCGGTGATGAGCTGCCCGAGGGCACCGCTGGCTGCATCGTGGCCTGCGCTGACAAGCTCGATACCATCGCCGGTATCTTTGCCATCGGCGAGCCCCCGACCGGCTCTTCGGACCCCTACGCGCTGCGTCGTGCCGCTATCGGCATCATCAACATCCTGCGCGACCGCCTGCCGATCGACCCCACGTCGCTCATCGACTTCGCCCTCGAGCTCTACAGTGAGCAGGGCATTGAGTTCGACGCCGCCGAGGTCGCCCGGCAGGTTCGTGACTTCTTCCATGGCCGCCTGGTGAGCATGGCCCGCGACGAAAAGGTTCCGGCCGATACCGTTGCCGCCGTCTCCGCGGTGCACATCATCGCCCCGTCCGTCTTCTTCGCCCGCTGCGCCGCCCTCGACGAGGCCCGCAAGAACGACGCCGAGACGTTCGACAACCTTGCGACCGCCTATGCTCGCGCCGCGCATATCTCCAAGCCCGAGCTGGGCGTGGAGTACGACCGCAGCCTGATGGGCGAGGCCGAGCTCGCGCTTGCCGATGCCTCCGAGGCCGCTCAGACCGCCGTCGATGCCGCCCTTGTTGCCGAGGATTACCCGGCTGCATTTGCCGCCCTCGCCGCCCTGCGTGCGCCCATTGACCGTTTCTTCGATGAGGTCATGGTCATGGACAAGGACGAGCAGCTCCGCGATAATCGCCTTAAGCTGCTCAACCGCTTCGAGGCCGTTTTCTCCGGCATCGCCAACATCGGTGAGCTTGCCCGCAAAAAGTAAGCTAGCCTGCGCGTAAGCGCAAAAGGAGCCCCGCATGGATTGCCCGGTCACCGCTCGTCCCACCGTTATCGTTATCTCCGACTCGCTCGGTGATACCGCTTGTGAGGTGGTGCTTGCGGCGTCCGGGCAATTTGATGAAGGGGCTTTTCGTCTCTTGCGCCTGCCCAAGGTGAACTCTGTGGAGCAGGTCAAGTCGTTTGTGGGTCCGCGTGTCGATGCGGACCATCGCGATATTGCCGTGTTCCATACCATTGTCGATCCGGCGCTTCGCGCCCGTGTGCTCGATTACCTGGGTATGTTGCATATTCGCTCGGTCGACCTGATCGGCCCGACGCTCGCCGTGCTGTCGTCGCTCATTGGCGTGCCGCCCAAGGGCGTCGCGGGCGTGATTCACAAGACCGATGACCGCTATTTTCATCGTATCGAGGCCATGGAGTATTTCGTTGAGCACGATGATGGGCGCGGCTGCGACGATCTGTCGGGTGCCGATATCGTGCTGCTGGGCGTATCCCGTACGTCCAAGACGCCGCTGTCGATGTATCTGGCCTATCAAGGTTACAAGGTTGCCAATGTTCCTTTGGCCCATGGCATGGAGCCGCCGAAGTCAATTTACGAGGTCGACCCGATGCGCCTGTTCGGCCTGGTTTCAACCGTCGACGTTATTTCTGAAATTCGCGATAGCCGCTTAGGCGATGATTACGCGCGCGCCGTCGCCGGCTCCTATGCCGAGCCTGAGAGTGTTCGCAGCGAGCTCGAGGAAGCCCGTGCCCTCATGAAGCGCCTGGGCTGCTTTGTGGTGCGTACCGACGGCAAGGCCATCGAGGAAAGCGCTGCCGAGATCATTAGCCACTTGGAGGAAATCCAAGAAGCCCGTGCCCGCCGCGCCGCCCGTCGAGCCTAATAGTAGCAGCATTTTGATAAAGCGATTTAGCAAAAATATCGCATCTGACCTGCACTTTCTTACAGTGGTATCTTCATAAGGTAACCACCTTTACCTACCGTTTACCGCCAGTTTTAGCACGTTTACCAAACCGCGTATCCTCTGCTCAAGCCCGTTCAAATCCCGCCGTATAGTTCCCTCACGGCCCGCATCCGGCGGGTCGATTCGTTACCACGGTCGCGCGCGAGAGCGCATGGAAGGGGAAGTATCGTGAGCGATTGCAAGAGGGTTTACCGTTTTGGAACCGATGCCCAGGGCACTTGTGTCACCGAGGGTGACAAGTCCATGAACTTCGTGCTTGGTGGCAAAGGCGCTAATCTTGCCGAGATGAGCCGCATCGGCCTGCCGGTTCCCGGTGGCTTTACCATTACCTGCCAGACCTGCGTCGAGTACTCTGGTGCCGGCAACGTGTGGCCCGTGGGCGCGCTCGACGAGATCGTTGCCGCCGAGGCGGACCTCGAGGCCCGCTGCGGCAAGAAGCTCGGCGACGCCTCCGATCCGCTGCTCGTGTCGGTGCGCTCGGGCGCTCCGTTCTCCATGCCCGGCATGATGGACACGGTCCTCAACCTGGGCCTCAATGACGACTCCGTCCAAGGCCTTATCGCCCAGACGCAGAACCCGCGCTTTGCCTGGGATAGCTATCGTCGCTTTATCCAGATGTTCTCCAACGTCGTCATGGGTGTCGATGCCGACTTGTTCGAGAATGCCCTGACCCAGGCCCGCCTGGTCGCCGGCGTTCGCGTCGACTCCGAGCTTTCGGCTGAGGACCTGCAGGAGCTCGTCGAGACGTTCAAGGGCATTTTCTCCGACAACGTCGAGGCCGCCCTGTACGCCGAGCTCGAGGTCGCCAACGGCAAGTCCGTCTTCCCGCACGATCCGGAGCTTCAGCTGCGCCTTGCAATCCAGGCCGTCTTTGGCAGCTGGATGAACGAGCGCGCCTGCATCTACCGCAAGCAGCACGGCATTTCCGATGACCTTGGCACCGCCGTCAACGTCCAGGCCATGGCCTTTGGCAATAAGGGCGAGACCTCGGCGACCGGTGTCGCCTTTACGCGCAACCCGGCAGACGGCACCAAGGAATTCTACGGCGACTTTCTGGTCAACGCCCAGGGCGAGGACGTCGTCGCCGGCATCCGCAACACCGAGCCCATCGCCGACCTCAAGATCACCCCGGGCCTCGAGTCCGCAGGTGAGGAGCTTGAGCGTGTATTCCTGACGCTTGAGGATCACTACCGCGACATGTGCGACATCGAGTTCACCATCGAACAGGGTAAGCTCTGGATGCTCCAGACCCGCGTGGGCAAGCGTACCGCAACTGCCGCTCTGCGCATCGCTATCGAGATGGTCGAGGAGGGCCTCATCACCCGTGAGGAGGCCGTGAGCCGCATCGATCCCGCGCAGCTCGACCAGCTCCTGCACCCGCAGTTCGACTCCTCCAAGAAGTACGAGGTCCTGGCCAGCGGTCTAAACGCCAGCCCCGGCGCCGCCGTGGGCGAGGTCGTGTTCTCGAGCGATGACGCCGTCGCGCGCGCAAACGAGGGTCATAAGGTTATCTTGGTCCGTTGGGAGACCAACCCCGACGACTTGAAGGGCATGGTCGCCGCCGAGGGCATCCTGACCAGCCACGGTGGCAAGACGAGCCATGCCGCTGTTATCGCCCGCGGTATGGGTACGCCCTGCGTCTGCGGTGTCGAGTGTTTCCATATCGACGCGGCCGAGAAGGTCGTGCGTATCGAGGGCAACGATCGCGTGCTGCACGAGGGCGACATCATCTCCATCGACGGCACTCAGGGTATCGTTGTCGATGGCGCTGTCGATTTGGTATCCGCTGAGCTCACCGACGACCTGGACACCATTCTGTCCTGGGCAGACGAGATTCGCCTGGACGAGACCGACGGTCACGCCAACCACGTGCGCGTCAACGCCGACAACCCCGAGGATGCCGAGCTCGCGCTCGAGTTTGGCGCCGAGGCCATCGGTCTGTGCCGCACCGAGCACATGTTCCTGGGCGATCGCAAGAACATCATCCAGAACTTCATCCTGTCCGACGACGAGGCGGTGAAGCAGCAGGCCCTGGCCGTTCTGCTCAAGGTCCAGACTGAGGACTTCTTGGCGATGTTCAAGACCATGTCTGGTCGCGATGTGGTTGTTCGCCTACTCGATCCGCCGCTTCATGAGTTCCTGGATAATCCTCGCGAGCTCGAGGTCACCATCACCAAGAAGGAAGCCGCCGTCGCCAGCGAGGAAGAGCTTGCAGCCCTGCGCGCCCGCCTGCGTCGTATCGACGGCATGGTCGAGTCGAACCCCATGCTCGGCCTACGTGGTGTGCGCCTGTCCGTCGTCTTTAGCGATCTGCCGCTCATGCAGGTTCGCGCCGTCGCCACGGCCGCTGCCCGCCTTATCAAGGAGGGCGTCGACCCGCATCCCGAGATCATGGTTCCGCTCGTTTCCATCACGGCTGAGCATGTCCAGACTCGCGACGTCATCGAGCGCGTCATCGCCGAGGTTTCCGCCGAGGAGGGCGTCGAGCTCAACATTCCCGTGGGCACGATGCTCGAGCTGCCGCGCGCCTGTATGGTCGCCGACGAGATCGCCCAGCACGCCGATTTCTTCTGCTTTGGCACCAACGACCTTACCCAGACGACCTTCGGTTTCTCGCGTGACGATGCCGAGGCTAAGTTCATCCCGCTGTACATGCATAAGAAGATCTTGAAGGACAATCCCTTCGAGACCATCGATACGGCGGTGCTCGAGCTGGTGCGCATGGCCGTCGAGAAGGGCCGAGCCACCAACCCCGACATGCACTTTGGCGTGTGCGGCGAGCACGGCGGCGACCCCAAGTCCATCAAGGGCCTGTTTAACGTGGCCGACGTGGACTACGTGTCCTGCTCGCCCTACCGCGTGCCCCTCGCACGCCTGGCTGCCGCCCAGGCCAAGCTCGAGGCCAAGCGTTCCGCCTAACGTTTTGGGTTTAGACGCCTAGCGTAGCCCCCCTTCATGCCGCCCGTCTCATTCGTGAGGCGGGCGGTTATCATGTGCGGGTTTTGTCTTTTTGTCTGCGTAAAAAATTGTTCTTGCAGCAGAAACCCGCGCGTGTATACTCGAATACGTTTGTTCAACTACGTGCCGGCCAAGGTGGTACGGCACCTCTAGAAGAGTAAGGAATTGCACATGGATTACATCCGCGCAATCGAGCGTCAGCAGATCCGCGAGGACATTCCTCAGGTTCGCGTCGCCGACAACGTCAAGGTTCACTACCGCATTAAGGAAGGCGACCGCGAGCGCATCCAGGTCTTCCAGGGCGACGTCATCCGCATGGCCGGCGCCGGTGCCCGCGAGACCTTCACCGTCCGCAAGATGTCCTTCGGTGTCGGTGTTGAGCGTACCTTCCCGCTTCACAGCCCCAAGATCGCCAAGCTCGAGGTCGTTCGTCATGGTCGCGTCCGTCGCGCCAAGCTGTACTACCTCCGCGACAAGGTGGGCAAGGCTGCTCGCATCCCCGAGAAGCGCTAAGAAGATCGCAGCGTCTGTCCACTCGTTTGGACACAAGGGCCACCTTCGGGTGGCCCTTCTTTTTATCTGATTTGCATGCAAGGAGGGCCTGGTATGGCCAATATGACGAGCTCGGTTTCGGCATCGCAGGTTGCCGGAGAGCTGGCGAGCGCAACGTTTGAGGAGATCCCCGCCCTCGTGGAGCATTATCGCGAGGACCCGCGCCAGCAGGTGATCAAGGCTTGTGAACGCGCCCTCAAACGCCATGCCAAAGAGCTTGCCGAGCGCGAGCGCGTCAATGACATGTACGAGCTTATGCATGAGCTTGGCGGCGATGGGGTGGTCGTTGGTGTCGACGAGGTGGGTCGCGGATCGGTGGCCGGTCCTATGACGGTATGCGCCGTGTGCCTTCCCATGGAGCCGCGCGTCTGGGGTATCAACGATTCCAAAAAGCTCACGCCCGCGCGCCGCGAGTTGCTCTCTGTGAAGATTGCCGAGGTGGCGACGGCGATTGGTTTTTGCCATATCGCGCCTAAGGATATCGATGAGATGGGTATGGCCCGTGCTATCCGTACCGCCGTTGCGGGCGCCGTGGCCGATACGGGGCTTGAACCCGACTGCGTCCTCATGGATGGCAACCCCTTGGGCGCCGTTCCTAACGAGCTCGATGTGGTGAAGGGCGATGCCAAAATCGCCTGCATCGCCGCGGCGTCCATCATGGCCAAGGTCACGCGTGACGAGATGATGGTCGAGTACGACGCCGAGTACCCCGAGTACCATCTGGCCGAATCGAAAGGCTATGCGAGCCCCGAGCATATCGAGGCCATTCGCAAACATGGACTTTGTCCGCTGCACCGCGTGAGCTTTTGCGGAAACTTTTTGCAGACTGAGCGCCTTTTCTAGGTCAATTGTGGAGACAGGGACTTCTGGAGTTTTGTAAACCAGCTGGTAGCGGGCCGTATGCAACACCATTGCTGCGTACGGCCCGTTTTTTGTCGGCATTTGGTCAGCTTTTGGTTTGCTTCCGGTACTTACCCGCATGAAAGGTGCCCTCATCATCGGGGCACTGCAGTGTGCGGGAAAGGAGACCCCATGAGTGCCGCAAGCAAAAAGAGCAAGACGCAGCAGCTCAAGGAGCGTTGGGAAAACGGCGAGCTCGACTCCGGGGCGATGACGCCCGAGTTTATCAAGGGACTCAGTCCCCGCGAGCTGGGCATGCTGGGCGAGCTGATCACCATCGACTACTTTAACGAGCGCGGCTACACCTTGCTGGAGCAGGGTTATCGTTGCACCGAGGGCGAGGCCGACCTGGTGCTGCTCGATGAGCTCGACGATGTCGTGGTGATGGCCGAGGTCAAGACGAGACGCGTCGCCCTGGATTGCACCACGCGGGTCTTTCCCGAGGAGGCCGTGGATGCTCAAAAGCAACGCCGCTACCGCCGCATCGCAAGCTGCTATCTCATGGAGCACTATCCGCTCAAGGCGATTCGCTTCGATGCCGTGGGCGTCACCATTCGCGGCGGGCATATCGCCGAGATCGAGCACCAGTACAACGCGTTCGATTGGCAGGTGTCGTGATGGCGTTCGAGACGTTTGCCGTTCACGCGGCCTGCATCCGCGGTGTCGAGGCGATTCCCGTCACGGTCGAGGTCTCGCTTGCCGGTGGCGTTCCGGGCATCCAGATGCTCGGCATTCCGAGTATGGAGGTGATGGAGTCACGCGGTCGTATTCGCTGCGCGATGCGCTCCGCCGGGTTCGAGATCCCACGCTCGGGCATTACCGTTAACCTGGCACCCGGCGATATCCGCAAGACCGGTAGCGGCTTTGATCTGCCCATCGCCATCGCGGTTCTGGCAGCCGACGGGCAGATTCCCCGCGACAATCTCGACCGCTGCCTCATTGCCGGCGAGCTCGGTCTGGATGGCACGGTGCTTCCCGTCAAGGGCGAGGTGGCGTTTCAGCTGCTGGCTCGCGACATGGGGCTGTCTTTTATCGCCGGCAGGTCAGACCAGCATGTGCCACTCGCGGGCGTGGATTGTGGATTCATCGATCATTTGTCTCAGCTTGCTCATGGTATGGGCGATGCCGCGCGGCACTACTTGGATTCTGAGGGCGTCGAGGCGACCTTTGAGCCCGAGCTCGACTATGCCGACGTGCTGGGGCAGGAAGTCGCCAAACGTGGCATGGCGCTTGCGGCCGCCGGCGAGCTCGGCCTGCTCATGATCGGCTCGCCCGGTTCGGGCAAGACCATGCTTGCGCGGCGCATGACGGGCATTTTGCCCGAACTTTCTCTCGAGGATCAGCAGGAGGCGCTGTGCATCCATTCGGTCTTGGGTGAGAACATCGATGGACTGCTTGCGGGGCATCGCCCCTTCCGCAGCCCGCATCACAGCATTTCGACCGCGGGCCTCATCGGCGGCGGACGTCCAGTGCATCCGGGTGAGATCAGCCTTGCTCATGGCGGCGTGCTCTTTTTGGACGAGCTAGCCGAGTTTCCCACTGGCGTGCTGCAGACGCTGCGTCAGCCCATCGAGCGCGGCTACGTGAGGATCGTGCGCGTCGACGGGGCTTTTTCCTTCCCGTCGCGCTTTCAGCTGCTGGCTGCGAGCAATCCCTGCCCCTGCGGCTTTTTGGGCGATCGCGAGGTACCGTGTCGCTGCTCGGCGGCGATGGTCGAGCGCTATCGGTCTAAACTGCGCGGTCCCTTGGCCGACCGTATCGATATGATGATCGATGTGACCCGTCCCGACCCTCAGGTGATTATCGAGGGCGCGGAGGGTATGTCGTCGGCCGAGTTACGTGACTACGTTGTGCGCGGTCGCGCCTTTCGCGCCTGGCGCGAGTCCCGTATGGACGATGCGGATGCCGAGGCCGAGGATGACGAGACACGGTCCATTGACGGCGTCGTTTCGACCTTTGAGCTCGATGATGCGGCGGAGAAGTGTGTGCTCGGTCTGTCCAAACGAACGCATCTCACGGGCCGCGGCATCGTGCGCCTGGTGCGTATCGCGCGTACAATCGCCGACGTCGCCGAGAGCGAGCAAGTGACGCAGGATCACGTACTCGAGGCGGCGATGTACCAGGGAAGGAGGGACCAATGATGGCCGAGGGAACCTTCGAGCTGCATCCAGGCGATGCGTTGTATCCCGAGACCGTTTTGGAGCTTTCTGATGTACCCCAGACGCTTTATGTGCACGGCAACCCCGAGGTGCTTTCGACGCCCGCGCTCTCCATCATCGGCGCGCGCAAGGCCTCGCCGTATGGTCTTGCCGTTGCAGAGCTTGCGGCAAAGGTGGCGGTCGAGGCGGGAGTGACGGTAGTTTCGGGCGGCGCGGTCGGTTGTGACCAGGCCTCGGGTTGGGCTGCGGTCAACGCCGGCGGCAAACACGTCGTGGTGCTGGGGACGGGTGCCGACGTGGTCTATCCGCGTTCGAGCGCGGGGCTTATTACGCGCACGCTCGATACGGGTGGCGCGGTCGTGTCGATCTCTCCGTGGGGCATGGGTCCGCGCAAGTTTGCCTTTCCGCGCCGCAATCGCGTGATTGCGGCCCTGTCGCAAGCCCTCTTTGTATCCGAGGCGGGTATGCCTTCCGGGACGTTTTCTACAGCCGAGGCTGCTATGGATTTGGGGCGCGAACTTCTTGCCGTGCCGGGATCGATTCTATCGCCCGAGTCGCGTGGCACGAATTACCTCATTGCGAACGGTGCCTGCTGCATCATCGACGAGGAATCTATCGAGATGGCTATCTCACGCATCTACGGCACCCTGCGCTACTCGCGCCCCGATGCTCCCGGCATTGCCGACCTGGATCCAACACAGCAGACCGTGATGCATGCGCTCATCGCCTCTCCGCTCAAGGTCGACGACATCGCGGCGCTCGTCTCGCTCGATGCTGTCGGCGTGCTCAAACTCTTGGGTTCGCTTGAACTCGAGGGCCTTATCGAGCGCATGATGGATGGAAGGTATGCGCCCTCCAAGTTTGCCCTTCACGCCCAGACACCCTTCGGTCACAATGGGAAACGTGTCAATTAGAAAGGTGTTTGCAGATGCGGTTCGATCAGGTGACAGTTATCGGTGGCGGTCTGGCGGGTTCGGAATGCGCGATCCAGCTGGCGGATCGCGGATTTTCCGTAAAGCTGTGCGAGATGCGCCCCCAGGTGAGCTCCCCGGCCCACCATACCGATCACCTGGCAGAGCTCGTCTGCTCCAATTCGTTTAAGTCGACTCGTCCGGATTCCGCGGCTGGTTTGCTGAAGGCCGAGCTTGAGCGCATGGGTTCAGTCCTGCTCGATTGCGCCCATCGCGCGGCTGTTCCCGCCGGTGGCGCCTTGGCGGTCGACCGCGTCAAGTTTTCCGAGCTTGTCGAGGCCGAGGTTGCCGCCCGTCCCAATATCGAGGTCGTGCACGGCGAGGTCACGCAGATTCCCGAGGGTCACGTGGTCATTGCCGCGGGCCCGCTGTGTTCACCGGCGCTGAGCGAAGAGGTTATGAAGCTCGTCGGTGGCGATGCCCTGGCATTCTTTGATGCTGCGGCGCCGATCGTCGATGCCTCCACGCTCGATATGGACGTGCTGTTCTCGCAGTCGCGCTACGAGGAGCAGGGGAGCGGCGACTATCTCAACGCTCCGCTCAATAAGGAGGAGTACGAGGCCTTTATCGAGGCGCTTACCACGGCCGACCGCGTGGTGCTCAAAGACTTTGAGGGCGGCGATCTGTTCCAGGCCTGCCAGCCTGCCGAGGAAGTTGCGCGCACCGGCAAGGACGCCATTCGCTTTGGCGCCATGAAGCCCGTCGGCCTCACCGACCCGCGTACCGGACGTCGCCCCTGGGCGGCGATTCAGCTGCGTGCCGAGAACAAGGAGAAGACCGCCTATAACCTGGTGGGCTTCCAGACCAACTTGACCTTTGGCGAGCAGAAGCGCGTCTTCCATATGGTGCCGGGCCTGGAGAACGCTGAGTTCTTCCGCTACGGTGTCATGCACCGCAATACCTTTGTCGACGCCCCTCACGTGCTCGATGGCACCTTTGCTGTGCCCGGTACCGGCGTGCGCCTGGCCGGTCAGATCACCGGCACCGAGGGGTACATGGAAGCCGTGGCGACAGGTCTGCTCGCGGCGCTCAACACCTATGCCGAGGCTATCGGTGCCGCGGGCGTCGAGTTGCCGCGTGTGGGCGCCCTGGGTGCGCTCGTGGGCTATGCGACCGATCCTGCCACCGTGGGCTATCAGCCTATGCATGTCAACTTTGGCCTGGTGCCGCCACTCGAGGATGGTAAGCGCCGCAGCAAACGCGACCGCTATCAGGCTTATGCGGATCGCGCCCTCGAGGCCCTTGATGCCTACTTGGCCACGCGCTCCGACTTGTTTGGAGGCGACCGGTCATAGCCTTTGACCTGTACGACACCGTCGACTCGTTTATCGCCTATATCGCACGTGTTGAGGGACTTTCTCCCAACACGGTGACGGCCTATGGCTCGAGGCTGGAGCGCTTCGCTGCCTGGTGCGAGCGCGAGGATATCGATGCTTTCGCTGCCGACGTGCGCACCATTCGTCGCTATCTTGCCGAGCTTTCGCGTGAGCAGGTGGCTCCCCGAACGCTTGCGGCGCACCTGTCGGCTATTCGATCTCTCTATCGCTGGATGGCTGCCGAGGGGATTGTCGAGGGCGATGTGGTCTCGGCGATCGCGTCGCCCAAGCTGCCGCGTGACCTGCCGGGCGTCCTTACGACCCAGCAGGTCGAGGCGCTGCTCAAGACGCCTGATACCTCAACACCCGCGGGACTGCGCGATGCTGCGATGCTCGAGCTGCTCTATGCATCCGGCGCCCGTATCTCTGAGCTCGCAGCACTCAATGTGGAGTCCATCGCTTGGACCGAACGCACGCTGCGCCTGTGGGGCAAGGGGAGCAAAGAACGTATTGTCCCCCTGTATCGTCGTGCGCTCGAGGCGACGCGCCTTTATATTGAGGAGGGGAGGCCGGAGTTGCTCGCTCAGACAAAGCGCCGTGACCTCGCTACCGGGCCGCATCCGCTGCTTATATCGGCGCGCGGCAATCGCATGAGTGCCGCCATGCTCAGGCGGCGGTTCCATACGCTGGCGACGCTCGCCGGCATTCCGGCCGATATTGCCCCGCATGCGATGCGCCATACCTTTGCGACCGACTTGCTTGAGGGCGGTGCGGACCTGCGCTCGGTTCAAGAGCTGCTGGGTCATGCGAGCCTGTCCACGACGCAGATTTACACGCATCTCACACCCGATCGGCTTAAGCGGGCTGTGGCTCAAGCCCATCCCCGCGGCGAATAGTGGCTGGGACGTCCCGCGCCGCACTCAGGTGTGTGGTTTTGATTGCGGGTTGGCAGGAAGATGCATTCCTGCTATCATTCATCGGGTTGCTTCACGGCAACATGTTTTTATCACGCACGCGCGGCTACTTCATACCGTGGTGCCCGGGCTTTGGTAGCACATGTCCGGGTTGGTTTTGGAGGATGACCCCGCGCGGAGGCAAACCACAGGAGGTTTAACATGGCTACCAAGATTAATATCCGCACCCTGCTCGAGGCCGGCTGCCACTTCGGTCACCAGACCCGTCGCTGGAACCCTAAGATGAAGCCGTTCATCTTCGGTGAGCGCAACGGCATCTACATCCTCGACCTCAAGCAGACCATCCTCGACGCCGACCAGGCCTACACCTTCGTCAAGAGCGTTGCCAAGGGTGGCAACGTGCTGTTCGTCGGCACCAAGAAGCAGGCTCAGGAGGCCGTCAAGAACGCTGCTGAGCGCGCCAACATGCCTTACATCAACCAGCGTTGGCTCGGCGGTATGCTGACCAACTTCGTCACCATCCGCTCCCGCATCAACCGCATGGAGGAGCTCGAGGCCATGGTCGAGGACGGCCGCATGGCTGTTCTGCCCAAGAAGGAGCAGGCTGTTCTCGGCAAGGAGCTCACCAAGCTCCAGACCAACCTCGGTGGCGCCCGCGACATGAAGGGTCTGCCCCAGGCTCTCTTCGTCATCGACACCAAGCGCGAGGAGAACGCCATCAAGGAGGCTCAGCGCCTGAACATCCCCGTCGTCGCTTTGATCGACACCAACTCCGATCCCGACGAGGTCGAGTACGGCATCCCCTGCAACGATGACGCTATCTCCGCTGTCACCCTTATGTGCGAGCTCATGGCTGACGCCTGCCTCGCTGGCTCCGGCAAGGAGCAGGTCTCCGAGGCCGAGATGGCCGCTGAGCCCAAGGCCGAGTAAATCAGTCTTAGTTAATTCTTTTTCATCTCTTTGAAAGGAACCACAATGGCCCAGATTACCGCCGCTATGGTCAAGCAGCTCCGCGAGATGACCGACTCCCCGATGATGGAGTGCAAGAAGGCTCTCGTCGAGGCTGACGGCGACATGGACGCCGCTGTCGACGTTCTGCGTAAGAACGGCCTTGCCAAGGCTGCCAAGAAGGCTGGCCGTGAGACCAACGAGGGCGCTGTCGCCGCGTTCGTCTCCGAGGATGGCAAGACCGGCGCTCTGCTCGAGCTCTCCTGCGAGACCGACTTCGTTGGCTCCAACGCCAAGTTCACCGGCTTTGCTTCCAAGGTCGCTGAGGTTGTCGCTACCACCGAGCCTGCTGACGTCGACGCTCTGCTCGAGAAGCCGATGGGCGAGGAGACCGTTTCCTCCGAGCTCACCGAGATGATTCACATCATGGGCGAGAACATGAAGATCTCCCGCTTCGCTGCCCGCAAGGCTGAGAACGGCGCGCTCGCTTCTTACATCCACATGGGTGGTAAGATCGGCGTCCTCGTCGAGTTCGCCTTCGAGAAGGCTGAGACCGCTCAGGCTGAATCCTTCAAGACCTTCGCTCACGACGTTGCCCTTCAGGTTGCCGCCGTCGCCCCGATCTGCGCTACTCGCGATCAGGTTCCGGCCGAGACCGTCGAGCACGAGAAGCAGATCTACATGGCTCAGGCTGCCGAGTCCGGTAAGCCCGAGGCTATCCAGGAGAAGATGGCTGTCGGCCGTCTGGAGAAGTTCTACAAGCAGTCCGTGCTCACCGAGCAGGAGTTCATCAAGGACAGCTCCCTCACCATCAAGAAGTACGCTGAGCAGGTCTCCAAGGAGCTCGGCGACACCATTACCGTCGTTGCCTTTGACCGTCTGGTCCGTGGCGAGTAAATAAGCTCTTGTAGCTGGTAATGAGCAGGCTGTGGGTTTTACTCACAGCCTGCTTTTTCATGGCTCTTCTTAGAGCCTTTGATAGAATGTTGAGAGTTCAATCTAAAGGAGGATCGCTTTGTCCGACATCCGATATAAACGCGTGCTTCTTAAGCTTTCCGGCGAAGCACTGATGGGCGACGGCCAATATGGCATCGACCCCAAGGTTACCGACCATCTTGCCAAGCAGGTCAAGGAGCTGCTCGCCGCTGGCCATGAGGTCGGCGTCGTTGTCGGCGGCGGCAATATTTTCCGCGGCATGGCAGGCGCTGCCGGTGGCATGGAGCGTGCTCAGGCCGACTACATGGGCATGCTGGCAACCGTTATGAACGCGCTCGCCCTGCAGGATGCCTTCGAGCATAACGATGTTCCCTGCCGCGTTATGAGCGCTATCCAGATGAACGAGATCTGCGAGCCCTATATTCGCCGTCGCGCCATCAACCACCTTTCCAAGGGCAACGTCGTTATTTTTGCCGCCGGTTCGGGCAATCCGTACTTTACGACCGACACCGCCGCGGCTCTTCGCGCGTGTGAGATCGGCGCCGAGATTCTGATTAAAGCAACCAAGGTTGACGGCATCTACGATAAGGATCCCGTCAAGTGCGCCGATGCCGTCCGTTTTGACAAGATTACCTATCACGAGGTTCTCGTCCGCGGTCTGCAGGTTATGGATTCCACGGCTACGGCACTGTGCCAGGACAACCGTATGCCGATTTTGGTCCTCAACATCGATGGCGAGGACACCGTCAAGCGCGCGCTTTCGGGTGAGCCCGTCGGCACGCTCGTCTATCAGGAGGATTAAGCATGGCAGAGAACATCACCGCCCATATGGACAAGTCGCTCGAGTCCCTCAAGCATAACTTCTCCAAGGTCCGTACCGGCCGCGCCAATGCCAACATTCTGTCCGACATCACTGTCGATTATTACGGTGTTCCCACGCCGGTCACGCAGGTTGCCGCCGTCAAGACCCCCGAGGCCCACATGCTGCTCATCGAGCCGTGGGACAAGGCACTCATCAATGCTATCGTCAAGGCCATCGGCGCTTCCGATCTGGGTATTACCCCCAACTCCGATGGCACCGTCGTTCGTCTTCCGTTCCCGGCTCCCACTGAGGAGCGCCGTCGCGAGCTCGTCAAGGAGTGCCGCGAGTACGCCGAGCAGGCCAAGGTGTCTATCCGTAACATCCGTCGCGACTTCAACAACAAGCTCGAGCGCGATGAGGAGCTCACCGAGGACGATGTCCGTCGCGAGCAGGCCAAGGTCCAGAAGCACACTGATGAGTATGTCGCCAAGGTCGAGGAGCTTCTGAAGGAAAAAGAAGCCGAGGTCATGGAGATCTAAGGTGCAATACGACGAGCATAAACTGGTCGAGTACTTTGCCGACGCCCCTGCGGGCGTCGGTTTTTCCGACCTTGACCTCAATAACATTCCGCACCATATCTCGTGCATCATGGACGGCAACGGTCGTTGGGCCACGTCGCGCGGTCTTGCGCGCACTGAGGGCCACAAGGCGGGTATCGTCTCCCTTCGCGAGATTATTACTGCCTGCGTGCGTCTGGGCGTCGACGTGCTTTCGGCCTATGCGTTTTCTACCGAAAACTGGAACCGTCCGCAGCATGAGGTCAACGTCTTGATGCATCTGTTTGCCAAGACGTTTATCGACGAGCTGCCGCTTCTGAAGCGCGAAAACGTGCGCGTTGTCTTTTTGGGTGACATTTCCGCGCTGCCCAAGAAGACCCGCGATGTTTTTGAACGCGGTCTTGTCGAGTGCGCCGATCACACCGGGATGACGCTGGCGCTTGCCGTCAACTACGGCGCGCGTGCCGAGATTACCCGCGCTGTCCGTCAGATCGCACTCGACGCTGCCGCCGGTAAGATCGATCCTGGCGCAATTGATGACGACATGGTGGCCTCCCACCTCTATACCGCCGGTCTTCCCGATCCTGAGCTTGTGATTCGCACCTCTGGTGAGCTGCGCCTTTCGAACTATCTGCTGTGGCAGGTGGCTTATTCCGAGTTCTATGTCACCGATACCTATTGGCCTGACTTTGATCGTTGGGGCCTTGTCGACGCCATTTTGGCCTATCAGGGCCGTGACCGTAGGTTTGGTGGACTGAGCAAGACCGAGGAGGCTTAATCGTGTCCGATCGTCCCAAGGCATCTGCTCCCAAGACGCCTGCGCGCAAAGCTGCCGCTGTGGGAGCGCCCGCAGCGAAGAGCGGCACCGGTTCGTGGCTGTCGGGCTTTATTACCCGTGCCGCCGCCGGTATCGTCTATGCCGTCGTCTTTATTCTGTGCCTGGTTTTGGGTATCGTGCCCACGGCCATCTTTGTTTCCGTCATGAGCGGTCTGTGCTGTTATGAGTTTTTCCGTATGACGAGGCTCGATGGCAAGATGGCTAACGAGCGCATGGGTATCGCTGCCGCCGTACTCTTTCCGCTGTCGGCGTTGGGCGATTCGATGTTGCTGAATGCCCTGCTTTTTGCCCTGATGCTCGCTGTGGGCATTTGGTATGTCTGGTCGCCGCGTACCCGCATCTCTGATGTGGCCGTTACGCTCATGGGTCCCATCTACACTGGCTTTATGCTGTCGGCTATCGTGCTGCTGCGCGATGCCGTGCCCGGTTTTGCCGGCGCCCTGCTTTCGGTGGGCGTTTGCGCGTCCCTTTGGGTCTCCGATTCGTTTGCCTACATCGTGGGCAGCCGTATCGGTAAGCACAAGATGGTTCCCAAGATCTCTCCCAAAAAGAGCTGGGAGGGGTTTGTCGGCGGCATCCTGGGCTCGGTTTTGATTTGGCTCATTCTGTGGGCGACGCACTTCTACAAGCTCAGCCTGCCCTATGCGCTGCTGTGCGGCGTGGTCGTGTCCGTCCTGGGCGTTATCGGCGACCTTATCGAGTCGCGCATCAAGCGTGGCGTGGGCGTCAAGGATTCCGGCAACCTTATCCCGGGCCATGGCGGCATGCTCGACCGTAGCGACTCGCTTATCTTTGGCTGCATTACCGCTCAGCTGCTTTTGATGATCGGAGGCGTGCTGTAATGTCATTCCAGACGACGTATGGCCCCGATGGACGCCTCCGTGTTGCCATCCTGGGTTGTACGGGCTCTATCGGCACCCAGGCACTCGATGTGTGCCGTCAGCATGCTGATCGCCTGCAGGTGACGGCGCTGTCCGTTAATTCCAGCACCTCTGAGCTCGTTGCCGCTGCCCGCGAGTTCTCGGTTCCGGCGGTTGCCGTGGCCGACGCCGCCCACGGTGCGGACGCTGTGCTGCAGGAGTTGCCCGAGGGAACGAAGCTCGGCGTTGGCGCGCAGGCGGTTTGCGAGCTCGCGCGTCGCGACGATGTCGACTGCGTGCTCGTTGCTATTGTGGGCGCTGCCGGTCTCGAGGCGAGCCATGCGGCCTTGACCTCTAATAAGCGCCTTGCCCTTGCCAACAAGGAGTCCCTCGTCGTCGGTGGCGACTTGCTTATGCCGTTGGCACAACCGGGCCAGCTTATTCCAGTCGACTCTGAGCACTCCGCCATCTACCAGTGCTATCTGGGGGAGGACCCGCGCGAGGCTCATTGTATTTGGCTTACCTGCTCGGGCGGTCCGTTCTTTGGCCGCACGCGCGACGAGCTCAATCGCGTGACGCGTGCCGATGCCCTCGCACATCCCACGTGGGCCATGGGTGCCAAGATCACCATCGACTCCGCCACCCTCATGAACAAGGGCCTGGAGCGCATTGAGGCCATGCATCTGTTTAACTGCGACCTCGATTTCATTAACGTGGTCGTGCAGCGTCAGTCCAAGATTCACTCTATGGTCGAGTTTGCCGACGGCTCCGTGATGGCGCATCTCGGTGCTTCCGACATGCGTATTCCCATCCAGTTCGCGTTCTCGTATCCCGAGCGTTGGGATACCCCGGCGCCTCGTATCGATTTCCGCGAGCTGGGGCAGCTCACGTTTGATGCTGCCGACATGGATACCTTTCGCTGTCTGGCACTGGCCGAACGTGCTGGCAAGACGGGTGGCACCATGCCGTGCGTGCTCAATGCCGCCAACGAGGTCGCCGTCGATGCCTTCCTGCACGATGGCTGCAGCTTTACCGATATCGATCGCATTGTAGAATCCTGCATGGATGCCCACGATATGCAGGCGGTCGATTCGTTTGAGCAGCTTCGCGACATCGATGCGTGGGCGCGTGAAAAGGCTGCGCAGGTGCTCGCCGCAACCCGTTCCTAACCCATAAGGATTGCTTTTTCGTTTTATGGATACTGTTCTGAGCGTTCTCTCATCTGTCTTTTGGGGCCTGCTGATGCTTTCCGTCCTCGTGTTTTTGCACGAGGGCGGCCACTTTTTGGCGGCGCGTGCCTGCGGCGTCCGTGTGACCGAGTTCTTTTTGGGCCTGCCGTGCCGCTTTGACATCCATTACACGTCGCGTCGCATTGGAACCAAGTTTGGCGTGACCCCGCTGCTGCTGGGTGGCTACGCTGCCATCTGCGGTATGGATCCGACCGACGTCTCGTGCGCTGATCGCGTGCTCGCGGCTATCTATCGTCATGGTCGCGTGACCGTGGCCGACCTTGCCGCCGAGCTCGAGCTATCCGAGGAGGATGTGCTTGAGGCATGCGCCTTGCTCTTGGGTTGGGGCTCTATCGCGCCTTGGTATGAGGAAGGGGAGAAGCCCTCGCCGAGCTACTATCCCACCAAGTATCAGACGCTGCCGCGAGACGTGGCGGGCTACACCACCTTTGACGGCCGCCGTTTCGATCGAGAGCATGCGACTACCGAGGGCGATGTGTGGGAGCTGCCGTGCGGCGAAGCCGAGTTCCTTGCGCAAGAGCGTTCGCATACCTATCTGGGCCAGGGTTTTCTCAAGCGCGCCTTTATGCTGCTCGCGGGCATTCTCGTCAATATCCTGACGGGCTTTTTGCTGCTTATGAGTATCTATTCCATTGCGGGTGTCACCGTGCCGATGGATACCAACGTGATCGGTCAGGTTGACGAGGGGTCTATTGCCGCCAAGGCGGGTATCGAGGGCGGCGACGCGATCCTTTCGGTTAACGGAGTATCGTGCTCTACCTGGATGGACGTTTACGATGCCATCGGTAAGGCTGCCGGTAAGGACGATATCGCCATCGAGTACGAGCGTGACGGCAAGCAGCATTCGACCGCGGTTGCGCTCAAAGAGGACGAGCGCCTAGGTGTGTATGCCTCTACGCAGGTGGTCCGTTTAGACCCCATCACGTCGGCTCGACTTTCGTTCTCCTATGTCGTGCAGACAGCGGAGGGCGTGATGCGCCTGCTCCAGCCGCAGCATACGATGGAGATCCTCGATCAGTCCTCTTCGATCGTGGGTATTAGCGTTATGTCCTCACAGGCTGCTGCTGCCGGCCCTGCCACGTTCCTTTCGTTTGCCGCCCTCATTTCGTTCTCGTTGGGTTTTATGAACTTGCTGCCCATCCCCCCGCTCGACGGCGGCAAGCTGGTCATCGAGATCATTCAAAAGATTGCGGGTCGCGAGCTGCCGCTCAAGGTCCAGACGATTGTGAGCTATGTGGGCATCGCGCTCTTCGCACTGCTGTTTGTCTATATGCTTCGTTCCGACATCCTTCGATTTATTCTGTAGGGGAGTGTTTGGATTGTCTCTATCCCATTCTTTGCCGCGCGAGCTGACGCGCCCCGTGCATGTGGGCGGCGTGCAGATCGGCGGCGGCGCGCCGGTCGTGGTCCAGTCCATGACCTGCACCGATACCGCTGATGCCCAGGCAACGCTTGCGCAAGTGTGCGCGTTGGCGCAGGCTGGCTGCGATATCGTGCGTGTGAGCGTGCCCACTGAGGCCGCGCTTGAGGGTTTCCGCACCATCTGTGCCGAGTCTCCGGTGCCGATTGTCGCTGATATTCACTTTAACCATAAGCTCGCCATTGGTGCCGTTGAGGCCGGTGCTGCCAAGCTGCGCATCAATCCCGGCAATATCGGCGATTGGGCTAAGGTTGACGCGGTGATCGATGCTGCGGGTGCCGCGGGTTGTGCGATTCGCATCGGTGTCAACGCCGGTTCGCTTGAGCAGGACATCGCCGAGCGCGACGACCTCACGCAGCCCGAGAAGCTCGTGATGTCGAGCGAGCGCTTTGTGCAGCACTTTGAGGACCGCGGCTTTACCAACATCGTGCTTTCCGCCAAGGCCCATAGCGTACAGACGACGCTTGATACCTATCGCGCCCTGTCGCGCGAGATTCCCCACGTTCCGCTTCACCTGGGCGTGACGGAGGCCGGTACCAAGCTGCAGGGCACCATTAAGAGCTCGGTGGGACTGGGTATTCTGCTGTCCGAGGGCATCGGCGACACTATGCGCGTCTCGCTCACGGCCGATCCGGTCGAGGAGCCGCCGGTTGCCTGGGGTATTCTGCAGTCGCTGGGCCTGCGTCGCCGTGGCCCCGAGATTGTCTCGTGCCCCACGTGCGCCCGCTGCCAGGTTAACCTCATTCCCATCGCCGAGGAAGTAACCGAGCGGCTTAAGAACTATGCCGCGCCGCTTTCGATTGCCGTCATGGGATGTGCCGTTAATGGCCCCGGCGAGGCTTCCGACGCCGACCTAGGCGTGGCCTGTGGACGAGGTCAGGCCCTGCTCTTTTCGCATGGCCAGATCATTGGTAAAGTAGCTGAGGATCAAATTGTCGACGCGCTTATGGCAGAGGTCGACAAGCTTATTGAGGAGAAATAAATGACCCGAGCAATGTATATGTCTAAGCTCTATGCGCCGACGCTTAAAGAGGATCCGGCGGACGCTGAGCTCGCCAGCCACCGCCTGCTGCTCCGTGCCGGCATGATCCGCAAGGAGGCCGCCGGTCTGTATTCCTACCTGCCGCTCGCATGGCGCTCGATTCGCAAGATCGAGAACATCGTGCGCGACGAGATGGATGCCGCCGGTGCCCAGGAGCTTATGATGCCTATCATGGTCGACGCCGAGTTGTGGCGTGAGTCCGGCCGCATCGACGCCTATGGCAAGGAGCTTGTGCGCTTTGACGACCGTCATGGTCGCGAGTTCGTCCTGGGCCCCACGCACGAGGAGACCGTTACGGCCCTGGTTCGCAATGAGCTGCGCTCCTACAAGCAGCTGCCCGTTAACCTCTACCACATCCAGGATAAGTTCCGCGACGAGTTCCGCCCCCGCTTTGGCCTGATGCGCGGTCGCGAGTTCATCATGAAGGACGCCTACAGCTTCTCCGCCACGCAGGAGAGCCTGCAGGAGGAGTACGACAAGATGAAGCAGGCCTACGCTAACATCTGCGAGCGCTGCTATATCAAGGCTCTGCCCGTTGTCGCCGACTCCGGCGAGATCGGCGGCGACACTTCCGTCGAGTACATGGCTCTGGCCGACGCCGGCGAGGCTTCGCTGGTCTACTGCGACGATTGCGGCTTTGCTGCCGATGACGAGGCTGCAAGCACCAAGGTCGTTGTGACCGAGGGCCCCGGCGACGGTACGCTTACCAAGGTTGAGACTCCGGGTATGGGCACCATCGAGGCCGTTGCAAAGTTCTTCGGCTTCCCCGAGAACGGTACGCGAAAGTCGCTGGCACTCATCGACGCTGAGGGCAAGCCGGTCGTGGCCATTGTCCCGGGCGACCACGAGCTCAATGACTGCAAGGCCGAGCATGTCTTTGGCAAGGGCTATCGCATGATGACCGACGAGGAGCTTCAGGCGAACGGCCTGCACAAGGGCTTTATCGGACCGGTCAACCTGCCCGAGGGCATCCATCTGGTGTGCGACGAGAGCCTGCGCGAGTCCAAGCAGTGGGCCTGCGGTGCCAACGAGGTCGATTATCACTTTACCGGGGCCTGTCCCGAACGCGACTTTACCGTCGACGAGTGGGCCGACCTGGTCACCGTCGTTGCCGGCGATCCCTGCCCGCACTGCGGCAAGCCGCTCTCTGCTGCTCGCGGCATCGAGGTCTCCCAGGTCTTCCAGCTGGGCACCAAGTATTCCGAGGCCATGGGTGCCACCTTTATGGACGAGGACGGCAAAGAGAAGCCGCTCATCATGGGTTGCTACGGCGTGGGCGTGTCCCGCTCGCTTGCTGCCGTCGTGGAGCAGCACAACGACGAGCACGGCATCGTCTGGCCGGTCTCCGTTGCCCCGTACGAGGTCGCGGTGATTCCGCTCGATCCCAAGAAGGAGGAGTGCGCTACCGTCTGCGAGCAGATCGTTGATGGCCTGTGCGCCGAGGGCATCGAGGTCGTCGTCGACGACCGCGACGAGCGTCCCGGCTTTAAGTTTGCCGATAACGACCTTATGGGTTTCCCGTATCAGGTCGTTCTGGGTAAGCGTGGCCTCAAGAATGGTACTGTGGAGCTCAAGGACCGTGCTACGGGCGAGCGCGAGGACGTGGCGATCGACGAGGTCGTTGCCAAGGTTGCCGAGCTTGTTAAGGCAGCCCGCCGTTAATCGACGATTTCGCTTGTAGTTCGATATGTGGGACGGCCCCGCATTTCTCCAATCGGGGAGATGCGGGGCCGTTCTATTAGCTTGTAGCATCCTCGATATCTAAAAGGAAAACCCCACAGCCCATGCGAGCTGCGGGGTTTTCCATTGTGCCTCCGATGCGAAATAAATCGCTCAGATATTACTGATAATCGACGACATCGATCCAGTTCTTCAGGAACTCATCGTTCACGTTGCGCTTACGAGCGAGCTCGGAAGCGGCGACGATGCTCGTCCACTGACGCACGACCTGCATGGGCATGTCGGCACGGTCGCAGTAGAGCTCCAGGTAGGCCTCGGCCTGGTCCTTGCTGTTGAGGGCAAAGAGCAGGTAGGTGGTGGCAACGTCGGCAGCAGGGGAGCCCTGGGTGGCGTGTGCCCAGTCGCACACATAGAGCTGACCGTCGTCGCCGACGATGACGTTGGAGGGGTTGAAGTCGCCGTGGCAGACCTTGAACTCCTTGGTCATGCCGTCCAGACGCTCCTGAAGGTTGTAGCGCGTGGTGGCATTGAGCTGATCAAGGCTGTCGATCATGCGGGCGAACTTGTCGCGCTGACGGTTGAGCAGCGGGGAGGTGTAGCCGTGGATCTCGATCTGGAGGTCGACGAACATCTCGAGGTACTCACCAAAGCGCTGGGGCTCGGCAGTCATCTTCTCGGCAAGGGTGGTGCCCGGAACCTTCTCGGTCACGAGCGCCCAGCCGTTGGCGTTCTCGAGCTGGGAAACCTCGAGAGCCTTGGGGCTGCGGATGCCGCACTCATTGATGCGGGCAAGATTCAAAGCCTCGTTGAACACGTCGGAGACAGGCTTGGTCTCGTTAAAGACCTTGACGATCTTGTCGCCCAGGTCGTAAACGACCTTGTTGCCACGGCGGACGAGCTCGGTCTTGGAATCGGGTAGCAGCATGGTTGCATCCTTTCAACGATGCGATAGAAGCGACGGCGGGGGTGTGTGAAACACCCGTGCACCCCCGCCGTTAAAAACCGTGCTAAAACTAGCAGACGGCGTAATCCTGGGGCTCGCGGCCGTAGTAGGCGTCCAGGTAGAGCTCCTTGATCTCGCTCATGAGCGGGTAGCGCGGGTTAGCGCCGGTGCACTGGTCGTTGAATGCCTGCTCGGTCATCTCGTCGAGGGTGTCGAGGAAGTACTGCTCGTCGACACCGTAGTCGGCGATGGTCTTCTTGACGCCGATGAAGTCCTTGAGCTCCTCGAGCTTCGTGATGAAGTTCTCGAAGACCTCCTTGTCGTCCTTGCCCTCGATGCCGCAGTACTTGGCCATCTCGGCGTAGTTGTGCAGCGCGTTGGGGTAAGGATACTGGGAGAAGGTACCCATCTTGACGGGAGCCTCGGCGGCGTTGTAGCGCATGACGCGGGTCAGGATGACGGCGTTGGCGAGGCCGTGGGGCAGGTGATGGAAGGCGCCGAGCTTGTGGGCCATGGAGTGGTTGAGGCCCAGGAAGGCATTGGCGAAGGCCATACCGGCCATGCAGGAGGCGTTGTGCATCTCCTCGCGGGCGTGCGGGTCCTTGGCGCCATTCGTGAAGCTGGAGGGCAGGTTCTCAAAGACGAGCTTGGCAGCGCGCTCGGAGAGGCCCTTGGTGTAGTCGGAAGCCATGATGGAGACGTAGGACTCGATGGCGTGGGTCATGACGTCGATGCCGGAGGCAGCGGTCAGGCCGCGCGGTGCGGTCATGCAGTTGTCGGCGTCGACGATAGCCATGTTGGGGAGCAGCGCGTAGTCGGCGAGCGGCCACTTGATGCCGGTCTCCTTGTCGGTGATGATGGCGAACGGCGTGCACTCGGAGCCGGTACCCGAAGAGGTCGGGACGGCGACGAAGTAGGCCTTCTTGCCCATCTCGGGGAAGGTGAAGATACGCTTGCGGATGTCCATGAAGTCCATGGCCATGTCCTCAAACTTGCACTCGGGGTGCTCGTACATCATCCACATGATCTTGCCGGCGTCCATAGCGGAGCCACCGCCGACGGCGATGATGACGTCCGGCTCAAAGAGGGCCATCTGCTTGGCGCCGCGACGTGCGCACTGCAGCGACGGATCGGGCTCGACGTCGTAGAAGCAGTCGTGGGCGATGCCCATCTCGTCGAGCTTGGCCTCGATGGCGCGGGTGTTGCCATTCTTGAAGAGGAACTGGTCGGTGACGATGAAGGCGCGCTTCTTGCCCATGACGTTGCCCAGCTCGTCGAGGGCGACGGGCGTGGAACCCTTCTTGAAGTAGACCTTCTCGGGAGCGCGGAACCACAGCATGTTCTCACGGCGCTCGGCCACAGTCTTAACGTTGATCAAGTGCTTCACCCCAACGTTCTCGGAGACGGAGTTGCCGCCCCAGGAGCCGCAGCCCAGGGTCAGAGACGGCTTCATGCCAAAGTTGTACAGGTCACCGATGCCGCCGTGCGAGGACGGGGTGTTGATGACGATACGGCAGGCCTTCATGACGTGCTCGAACAGGCTGATCTTCTCGGCCTGGGCGGGGTGCACGTACAGAGAGGCGGTGTGGCCCGGGCCACCGGCGAGCACGAGGTGCTCGGCCTTGTCGACGGCCTCCTGGAAGTCCTTGGCGTGGTACATGGCCAGGACCGGGGAGAGCTTCTCGTGGGAGAACTCCTCCTTGGCGGGGTCGGTGGAGGTGACCTCGGCGATCAGGATCTTGGTCTTGGCGGGAACCTCGATGCCGGCGAGCTCGGCGATCTTGGCAGCAGCCATGCCGGGGATGCGGTGATCGAGAGCGCCGTTCTTGAACATGGCGGCACGCAGGGCCTCCATGTCGGCACCCTGCTTGACGAAGTAGCAGCCGCGCTTCTGGAACTCGGCCTTAACCTGGTCATAGATGCTGTCGATGACAGTCACGGACTGCTCGGAAGCGCAGATCATGCCGTTGTCGAAGGTCTTGGAGTGGATGATGGAGTTGACGGCGAGCAGCACGTCGGCGGTGTCGTCGATGACGACCGGGGTGTTACCGGCGCCAACGCCTAGGGCGGGCTTGCCCGAGGAGTAAGCGGCCTTGACCATGCCCGGGCCACCGGTGGCGAGGATGATGTCGACGTCGCGCATGACCATGTTGGTCAGCTCGATGGAGGGGACATCGACCCAGCCGATGATGCCCTCGGGGGCGCCGGCCTTGACGGCGGCGTCAAGCACGAGCTTGGCGGCGGCGATGGTGCACTTGGCGGCTGCCGGGTGCGGGGAGATGATGATGGCGTTGCGGGTCTTCAGGCAGATCAGCGTCTTGAAGATCGCGGTGGAGGTGGGGTTGGTCGTCGGGATGACGGCGCCCACGATGCCGATGGGCTCGGCGATCTTGGTGATGCCGTAAGCCTCGTCGCGCTCCAGGACACCACAGGTCTTGGTGTTCTTGTAAGCGTTGTAGATGTACTCTGCGGCGTAGTGGTTCTTGATGACCTTGTCCTCAAGAACGCCGCGGCCGGTCTCCTCGATGGCCATCTTCGCCAACGGGATACGAGCCTTGTTGGCGGCCATGGCGGCCTCATAGAAGATCTTGTCGACCTGCTCCTGCGTGTACGTAGCAAAAAGCGCCTGGGCCTCTCGCATCTGAGCGAGCTTAGCCTCAAGCGCCTCTACGTTGTCCACAATTGCGGGAGTAGTGTTTTCCGGTGACTTTTTCACCATTTGTGTCTCCTTGCGATCGGAGATTTACCCTACGCCTTGCATGATAGCAAGAAATTATTCGGCGAACGGTAAGATTCCTGTAAAAGGCACACTAAAACGCTTCAATAAACTGAAGCGTTTTAACAACAACTATCTGCCAGTGCATTGCCTCACTTATTGGGGACAGACTTACATGAGTGCTTTCACTCATTTGGGACAGACATCGTTTTGCCATTTTGCCGTTCTGAACCTGTTTTTGCCGATCATTGGATATAAATAGGTCACAGGCTCAGCATTTCGCGTTCCTTCTCTCCTTTTAGGTGTTGCCTGTTCAGTTTTGAAAGGAGAGATTATGCCCCGATGTGCCCGCGCCGTTTCGCTCACCGGCTATTACCACGTCTTTGACCGTGGCAACTCCAAACAGATTATTTTTGAAGATGACTCTGACCGATATCGTTTCTTATCGGACATCTCGGACAGGTTTGCACGCCATAAAGTGGCAGTGTTGGCTTGGTGCCTTATGGACAACCACTTCCATTTGATGGTTGATGACCCATATGACAACCTTTCAAAGGCAATGCAGTGCGCACTGACGGCGTATGCTAAGTATTTCAATGGGAAAACGGGAAGAACGGGCCATCTGTTTGACAATCGCTATTCGCGTGTTGCGGTTGAGTCGGACACACAGGCGGTGCAGCTACTCGATTATATCCATCTCAATCCTGTGAAAGGTGCGATCGACTCTCTCGAAGCATACCGCTGGTCAAGCTTTAGGGCATACCAGCTGGGCTACGATCCCTTTGACATCTGCGATGCGGCCCCTATGCTCGATATCGTCGGAGGCTCCCGTTGCTATTGCGAGCATCTCGAGGAAGTTGCCGGGCGCACTTGGTCAGTGGAGGTTCTTCCACGCCGGCGGATCCCCGATGAGGAGGCCCTTTCCATTGCGCACGAAGTCCTGCCGAGCATAGATCCTGCGCTGCTCAAGGCCCTGCCACGCCCCGATCGCGATGCCTGTCTGCTGAGGCTCAGGCGGGCACATCTCACGGTCAAGCAAATTGCCCGTATCACCGGCATTGGCGCTACAAGCGTGACCAAGGCCACTGTGGGCTGGAGGGAGGCTGCGTGAGGCTGGGCAGGACTTGATCATGGCGCCGCATGTGTACGTCACGTCTGTCCCCAATGCGTGAAAACACTCATGTAAGTCTGTCCCCAATGAGTGCAAAAAGGCGTCCTCCGTAGGGGAGGGCGCCTTTGGTAAGTTCTATGTGAACGCGAGGTCTTTGACCCGGAGAGTCCGAGGTACTTGTTGGTAAGACCTTATTTAGGAGCGCGCAACCTTGCCAGACTTGAGGCAGGTGGAGCAAACGTTCATCTTGCGACGGTGACCATCGACGACGACGTAGACGCGCTGGATGTTGGGGCGGAACTTACGGTTGGTGACGCGGTGAGAGTGGCTGATGGAGCGACCGGCAACGGGGTGCTTACCGCAAACTTCGCAAACTTTGGACATAACTGACCCTCCTTGGGCGACAAACGAACATGTCGCGTTAACAAACAAGCCTGAACTATAGCACAGAAGTCGCTCCCTGTGCGCAATCTACACAGAGATATTCCTCTTTTGGCGATAGTGCCCACGCCACGGCCCTGGACGTAGATCCGATTTGCGTGCAGCAGAGGGGATTATGCCAGCTCGTGCGTGTGTTTTCAAGCTCGTCCCACAAATATATATAGGTTTATGGAGCATTGGGCTCCGTTTACGGATTGCTCAGTATTTATGCTCGCAATTAAGCTCGAGGTTGGCTACACTATCCCTTGACCATTAAAGGGGTACGAGATACCCACATGGAATTACATAGCTGCCATGCGAGCAGCCTTTCCTGTGGGTGTCTGGTCCGCTTTAAGCGGTCGGGCATCTATTTTTTTGACTGTGTCAGCAGTCAAGACATGTGAGGAAGGAGATCGATGGGCACGACTTCCCCCAAGGCGGTCATCATGGACGAGACCGCCGTCAATCGAGCGATGACCCGCATCGCGCACGAGATTCTCGAGCGCAACGAGGGCTGTGAAGACCTCGCTCTGGTCGGCATCGTCACGCGCGGCGACCTTCTGGCAAAGAAGCTCGCCGAGGAGATCAAGGAGATCGAGGGCGTCGAAGTTCCGCTCGGCAGCCTGGACATCAGCTTCTACCGCGATGACTATGCGACCAATTTCGCTCCCGCGATCCACGCCACCAACATTCCCTTTAGCGTCGACGGCAAGCGCGTCGTGCTGGTGGACGACATCCTGTACACGGGTCGTACCATCCGCGCTGCTCTGGACGCCGTCATGGACCTGGGCCGTCCGAGCCGTATTGAGCTGGCAGTTCTCGTTGACCGCGGTCACCGCGAGCTCCCCATCTCGCCGGACTTTGTCGGCAAGAACGTTCCCTCGTCGCATGAGGAGAACGTGCACCTATATATGAAAGAAGTCGACGGCCACACCGCCGTCGAGATTAACGACGTCGCGCCGGGTTCCCACGTGGGCTCCGCGCCGCTGGGAGGTGAGTAGTACCGTGGCGTTCAACCATAAGCACCTGATCGACATTACCGAGTACTCCGAAGAGGACATCAAGCTCATCCTCGAGACCGCCAAGGCGTTCTCCGAGGTCAACGAGCGTGCGATCAAGAAGGTCCCCACGCTCAAGGGCAAGACCATCGTCAATATGTTCAACGAGCCCTCGACGCGCACCCGCAGCTCCTTCGAGCTCGCCGAGAAGCGTCTTTCGGCCGACAGCCTCAACTTTGGCGGCTCCTCGACCTCCACGGTCAAGGGCGAGAGCCTCGTCGACACCGTCGAGACCCTCAACGCCTACAAGATCGACTGCATTGTCGTGCGCGATAAGCACGCCGGCGCTCCCTACATCGTCACTCAGAACTCGCCCGCAAGCGTCATCTGCGCCGGTGACGGCAAGCACAACCATCCTACGCAGGCCCTGCTCGACCTGTACACCATCTGGGAGCACAAGGGTGACTTCCACGGTCTGAAGGTCGCCGTCGTCGGCGATATCGCCCACTCCCGCGTTTGCGGCTCGCTGATCCCCGCCCTTAAGATCATGGGCTGCGAGACCTACGCCGTCGCCCCCGGCACGCTGCTGCCGCCGTCGCCCGAGGTCTTGGGCTGCGACCACGTGACGAGCGACCTCGATTCCGTCCTGCCCGAGCTGGACGTCGTCTACATGCTGCGCGTGCAGCAGGAGCGCCTCGAGGGCGCACCGTTCCCGACCATTCGTGAGTACCACAAGCTCTTCGGCCTGACCAAGGACCGCGAGAAGCTTATGAAGCCCGATGCGATCATCTGCCACCCGGGCCCCATCAACCGCGGCGTCGAGTTCGACTCCTATATGGCCGACCACCCGCAACGCTCCGTCATCCTGGAGCAGGTCTACGCCGGTATCTGCGTGCGTATGGCTATCCTGTATCTGCTGCTTGGAGGTGCCGATAATGGCCTTGCTTCTTAAGAATGCCCACGTCGTCGACCCGTCCGTCGAGCTTGACGGTGTCGTTGACGTCCTGATTGACGGCGACAAGATCGCCGAGGTCGGCGAGAATCTCGCCGTCGAGGGAGCCGAGGTCCGCGACCTTTCCGGCAAGTACCTCGTCCCTGGCCTGGTGGATATGCACGTTCACCTTCGCGAGCCCGGCTACGAGGTCAAAGAGGACATCGAGAGCGGCACCCGCGCAGCTGCCAAGGGCGGCTTTACCGGCGTGTGCGCCATGCCCAACACCGATCCCGCCACCGATAACGGCACCGTCGTGGAGTTCGTCAAGTCCCGCGCTGCCGAGGTCGGTCACTGCCGCGTTTATCCGTCGGGTGCCATGACCCGCGGTCTTAAGGGCGAGGCCATGTCCGAGATGGGCGATATGGTCGCCCACGGCGCCGTCGCCTTCACCGACGACGGTCGCGGCGTGCAGGGCGCGGGTATGCTCCGTCGTTGCATGGACTACGGCAAGATGTTCGGCAAGGTCTTTATGAGCCACTGCCAGGACGAGGACCTGGTCGGCCACGGCCAGATCAACGAGGGCAAGGTCTCGACCCGTCTGGCTCTCGAGGGTTGGCCGGCTGCCGGCGAGGAGCTCCAGATCGCCCGTGACATCGAGATCGCCAAGCTGACTGGTGCCAAGCTGCACATCCAGCACATCTCCACCGCCCATGGCCTGGAGATCGTGCGTGCCGGTAAGGCCGCTGGCGTTCAGGTTACCTGCGAGGCTACCCCGCACCACATGTTCCTGACCGAGAACGACCTGGACGAGACCTACAACACCTCGCTCAAGGTCAATCCGCCGCTGCGTACCGAGGAGGATGCCGAGGCCATCCGTCAGGGCGTCATCGACGGCACCGTCGACGTTATCGTCACCGATCACGCTCCCCACACCCCGTGGGAGAAGGCCCGCGAGTTCGAGCTTGCGCCCTTTGGCATGATCGGTCTCGAGACCTCGCTGTCGCTCGTGCTCACCGAGCTGGTCAACACGGGCAAGATGAGCATGGGCCGTATGGTCGAGCTCATGGCCATCAAGCCGCGTGAGATCCTGGGCCTCGACCAGGTTCAGGTCAAGGTGGGCTCCGTTGCCGACCTGACCGTATTCGACCCCTCTGCCACCTGGACGGTCGGCGAGGACGGTTACGAGTCGCGCGCCGAGAACTCCGGTTTTGCCGGCCGCACGCTTACCGGTCGTGCCACCGATGTGTTTGTCGGCGGTAAGCAGACGCTCGCCGACGGCTGCATCTGCTAGCATAGCCTTATCGCTTTTGTGCGCGGTGCCCTTGCGGTGCCGCGCTTTCTGTTCGTTTTGACCATGCAACCGCATGGGGGATTGGAGCGTCTATGCCCACACCTTCCACTGCACGCATGCACGACTTCGAGGTCGTCTCGAACCAGGAGATCGCCGACGGCATCTTCTCGCTCGTCATCTCGGCCCCCAAGCTTGCAAGTGCGCTCAAGCCCGGTCAGTTTGTGAACATTGCCGTGCCCGGCGATGCGTCCTCGCTGCTTCGCGTGCCCCTGAGCTTCTATCGCGCCGACGCCCAGGCCGGTACCGTCGAGCTGTGGTACGCCGTCGTGGGTGACGACACCCGTCGTCTGTCGCAGATGGCCCCCGGCTCCAAGTCCAACCTGTTGGGCCCTGGCGGCCGCGGCTGGCTTGTTCCCGAGGGCACTAGGAAGGCGCTGCTCGTGGCGGGCGGCATCGGCGTTCCGCCCGTGCTCTGCCTCGCCGGCATGCTTGCCGGGCAGGGCGTGGATGTCGACGTGTGCCTGGGCTTTGGTACCGCTTCCAAGGCCGTGGGCATCGATGAGTTCCGCTCGCTGTGCGATACGGTCGACGTATGCACCGACGACGGCTCGTTGGGCACGCACGGCTTCTGCACCGATCCTGCCGCCGAGCTGCTCGGCGAGGGCGGTTATGACTACGTCGCCAGCTGCGGTCCCGCCGTCATGATGAAGAAGGTCGCCGCCGCTGCCGCCGAGGCCGGTGCGTACTGCGAGGTGTCGCTCGAGCGCATGATGAGCTGTGGCTTTGGCGCCTGCAACACTTGCAATGTAGAGACGGTCGACGGTATGAAGGGCGCCTGCATGTGCGGCCCCGTGTTCGATGCTTCCAAGGTGGTGGTCTTCTAGTGGGTACCGTGAACATGGCCGTCGATTTCGGCGGCGTCAAGATGCAGAACCCCATCAACACCGCAGCCGGTACCTTTGGCTACGGTTGGCAGTTCCAGAACTTCTTTGATGTTTCCCAGCTGGGCGCCATCACCACCAAGGGTTGCGCTGCCGAGCCCTGGCCCGGCAACCCCGCGCCCCGCATGGCCGAGATTCCCGGCGGTATGATTAACTCCGTGGGCCTTCAGAACCCCGGCGTGGCCGCTTTTGCCCGCGAGTCCGGTCCGTGGCTCGAGCAGCTCTCCAAGGACGGTTGTCAGGTCATCTGTCAGGTCGCCGGTCACTCCGTCGAGGAGTTTGTCCGCGCGCTCGAGATGTATGTCGAGCTGTGCCCCTGGGCTGCCGGCTACGAGATCAACGTCAGCTGCCCCAATATTGCCGCCGGCGGTGCCGCCATGGGCTCCTCGCCCGAGGGCGCCTCTGCCGTTATGGCTGCCTGCCGTAAGGTGACCGATAAGCCGCTGTTCGTAAAGATGGCTCCGGTTAACGTTGCCGAGATTGCCAAGGCTCTCGAGGCCGCCGGCGCCGACGGCCTTTCGGTCATTAACTCCATCCAGGGCATGGCCATCGACGTCCATACCCGCAAATCCCGTGTGGCCAAGCCCAAGGGCGGCCTTTCGGGCCCGCTGTGCCACCACATCGCCGTTCGCATGGTCTGGGAGGTCGCTCAGGCCGTCGATATCCCCATCAACGGTGTCGGCGGTGTCATGACGGGCGAAGATGCGGCCGAGTTTATCCTGGCTGGCGCCACCTGCGTGTCGGTCGGCATGGCCAACTTCGTCGATCCGTGCGCTTCGCTCAAGATCGCGCACGAGCTCGAGGCCTGGGCGGAGTCCCAGGGCGTGAAGGACATCAACGAACTGGTAGGTGCTTTCGAATGCTAGAGACCGATGCCCGCGACCGCGTTATCGTCGCTCTCGACTGCGATCGTGAGCGTGCGCTCGAGCTTGCCCACGAGCTTTCGGGCCATGCCGCCTGGCTCAAGGTTGGCATGACGCTCTATTACGCCGAGGGTCCTGAGATCGTCAAGACGTTCAAGGACCTGGGCTTTAAGGTCTTCCTTGACCTTAAGTTCCATGATATTCCGCATCAGGTTCGCGGTGCCGCCCGTTCGGCCTCGCTTGCCGGTGCCGACCTGCTCTCGGTTCACGGCTTGGGTTCGGGCGCCATGCTCGCTGCCTGCCGCGAGGGTGCCGAGGAGGCGCGCGAGGACCGCGCCAAGCTCGTCGCCATCACCGTGCTCACGAGCATGAATCAGGATGCCTTGAGCGAGATCGGCGTCGAGTCGCCCGTGGCCGAGGAGGCCGCCCGCCTGGCAAAGCTCGCTCAGGCCAACGGCATCGATGGCATCGTGTGCTCGCCGATGGAGGCTCACGACATGCGTGAGCTGCTGGGTCCTGATGCCCTGATCGTGACTCCGGGCGTGCGTCCGGTGGGTGCCGCCCTTGGTGACCAGTCCCGCGTGGCGACGCCTTCCCAGGCTATCGAGCGCGGCGCAAGCCACATTGTGGTGGGCCGTCCCATCACCGGCGCCGACGATCCGGTTGCCGCCTTTGACGCCATCGTCGCCGAGCTGGTCGAAAACGTCGCGTAAAAGATTCCCCTAAGTCACCACTTTTGGATCTCATTAGCACAAAATAGCCCCTGTGCCTGCGTAAACTTTCCCATCCTTTGTGTGGAATCGCAGGTCAGGGGCTTAACTTTGGGCGCAGTATATTGCACTTTTTGCGGGTATCGTCTAACCTATGGAGCCGCGATTGGGCATTTTGTACGTTCTACGTGCTAAAATGCCAATTATTGAATCAGATATAACCCAACTATTTGGAGGTACGAATGGCACTCCCTCAGCTTACCGATGAGCAGCGTAAGCAGGCTCTTGAGAAGGCTGCTGCCGCACGTCACGCCCGCGCTGAGCTTCGCGAGCAGATCAAGAAGGGCGAGAAGTCCCTCGAGTCCGTGCTCAACTCCGATGACCCCATCGCTTCCCGCATGAAGGTTTCCACCCTCATCGAGTCTCTTCCTGGTTATGGCAAGGCCAAGGCCGCCAAGATCATGGAGGAGCTCGGTATCTCCGCTACCCGTCGCGTCCAGGGCCTCGGCGTCCGTCAGCGCGAGCAGCTCCTCGAGCAGCTGACCAAATAAGTGAGCGCTCAGGATTCCAAGCTCTTTGTGATTTCTGGACCGTCAGGCGCAGGGAAGGGTACGCTCGTCACTCGTGTGCGCGAGCGCCGCTCGAACCTGGGCCTGACGGTTTCGGCTACCACGCGAGCACCACGCAAAGGTGAGGTCGACGGCGTCAACTACTTTTTTCTGACGCGCGAGGAGTTCGACCGCCGCGTGGCAAACGGTGAGTTTGTTGAGTGGGCCGAGGTCCACGGTAACTGCTACGGCACGTTGGTGAGCGAGGTCACATCCAAGCTCGCCTCTGGCGCATCTCTGATTTTGGAGATCGATGTCCAGGGCGCCCTGCAGGTGAAGGAGCGTTTCCCCGAGGCCGTGCTGATCTTTATCAAGCCGCCTTCGCTTGAGGTGCTCCGCGAGCGTCTAGTCGGTCGCGGTACCGAGACGCCCGAGACGATTGAGCTGCGTATGGCAAACGCCGCCGATGAGCTTGCCCTTGCCGACCGCTACGACGACGTCGTGGTTAATGACGATCTCGACCGCGCGACCGATGAGCTCGTTCGCGTTCTCGATATGCATGAAAGGATCTGAGGTCCGTGTCCGTTGTAAAGCCTTGCATTGACGATCTTCTGGAGAAGACCGATCACAACCGCTTCCTGCTCGCTTCGCTTGCCTCCAAGCGCGCCTGCGATATCAATAGCATGCTGCGTGGCCAGCACAACCGCGTGCTTGCCGTCCAGGATGTCGATGACATCACCATCGGGCTTTCCGGTGCCGACACCATCTCGATGGCTATGGACGAGATTGTCGACGGCGACATCTCTTACGACGAGGCCCGTTACGAGAAGGCGCTCGGCCACAAGGTTGCTGAAGCCTAAATGGCGGCTCGCGTCTGCCTGGTCCACTATCACGAGGTTGGACTGAAGGGTAAGAACCGCGCACATTTTGAGCATATCCTCATGGATAACATCAAGGCGGCCTTGGCCGCCTTTTCCGTGAATGCCGTGTCTCGAATTTCCGGTTATATCCTCGTGACCTTTAACGAGCATCAGGCCGACGAGGCGGCGCGTGTCATTCGCACCGTTCCCGGCGTTGCTCGTGTGTCTTTGGCGTATCACACCAATCGCGACCCTCAGGAGTACTGTGCCGCCGCCGTGAAGGCGCTGCGCGAGTTTGGTTCCTTCGATTCGTTTAAGGTGCACGCCAAGCGCTCCAATACCGATTATGAGCTCACCTCGATTGACATCAATCGTCAGGTGGGCGAGGTGCTGTGCGAGGCCTTCCCCGATAAAAAGGTTCAAATGCACGACCCCGATGCGATGGTGCACGTACTGGTGGTCCAGGGTAGCGTTTATGTGTACGCGCGCTCCGAGCGCGGCGTGGGCGGTCTGCCGGTGGGTTCTGCCGGCAAGGTCGTGACGCTGCTGTCGTCGGGTATTGATTCTCCGGTGGCAACCTGGATGCTCGCGCGTCGCGGCGCGGTGTGCGTGCCGGTACATTTCTCAGGTCGTCCGCAGACGCCCGACACGAGCGAGTATTTGGTGCAGGACATCATTCGTGCGCTTGAGCCGGGTGTCCAGATCGGCCGCCTGTACGTGGTGCCGTTTGGCGACTGCCAGCGTGAGATTTCGGTCACCTGTCCCAGCAACCTGCGCGTGATCATGTATCGCCGCATCATGTATTCGGTTGCCGAGCGTATCGCGCATATCGAGGGCGCCAAGGCCATCGTGACCGGCGAGTCGCTCGGTCAGGTTGCCTCCCAGACGCTCGAGAATATCATGGCCGTCAACGAGGCCGTGAAGATTCCCGTGTTCCGTCCGCTCATCGGGTCCGACAAGCAGGAGATCATTGCGCGCGCTCAGGAGATCGGCACGTTCGATATTTCCACCGAGGCGGCGCCCGACTGCTGCACGCTGTTTATGCCGCGTCGTCCCGAGACGCACGCCAAACTCGATGCCGTGCACGAGGCCTGGGAGCTGTTCGACCACGAGGAGATGATCGAGCGTCTGCTTAAGCAGACCGAGTACATTGACTTCTCCAGCAACACGTATAAGGCCCCTAAGACCTTAAAACGCAAACATTCGGAGCTTGCTCCGCGTGAGATTTACCAAGATCACGAGTAAATTTGTGCATAGGCCGACGATGCGCCTGCATCGTCGGCCTTTTGCTATCTGGGCATTTTGCGGCTAAGTGTTCATTTGCTGACGTGTGCCTGAATAAATGGACAGATTTGTGCAAGGTTTTGGTCGGTTTTTGGTTTGACCGTTAAAACCGGTTTTGGAGCGTGGCTGTTGTGGAGCTCCTTTCCTGACACGATGGTGTTGGGAGGTTTTGCTATGGCGCAGCGCGAACAACACGAACGAGTCAAACGGATGGACCGCTTGGCGGACAAGCTGTTCGGTCATAAGGCAGTGGTGATGGCGATACTGGTCGTCATTGCGATGGCGAGTGGACTGGCGATGGCGAACCTTGGCGGCGGTGCCGGTGGCGTGTCGTTTGAGCGCACTGACGGTTCAGGCTCGTTGGTGGAGCCGGGATCCGGTGATGCCTCGAGCGGAAAGACATCCGAAGGTTCTTCGGCTAAGGCTTCTGCCGCGGCAGAGGTCTATGTCGATGTCGACGGCGCCGTTGTGTCGCCCGGTGTATATCGTCTCAAGGACGGCGCGCGGGTGGCTCAGGCGATTGATGCCGCCGGCGGGCTTACGCCCGAGGCAGACGTTACGGGGCTTAACCGGGCATCCAAGGTCACTGATGGACAAAAAATCCACGTTCCAACGGTGGGGGAGCAGCAGGCGTCCATTGCGGAAGCCGGTGTTGATGGTGGGGCTTCCGCATCATTGGGCGTGAGTGGCGCAACGGGCCTAGTCAACATCAATACGGCAAGCGCGGCAGAGCTGCAGACGCTCTCGGGCATCGGTCCCTCCATGGCGCAGTCGATTATCGATGAGCGGACAAAGAACGGTGCTTTTGCCTCGGTTGACGATCTGATGCGTGTGTCGGGAATCGGCGAGAAGAAGCTTGCCAAAATCAAAGATTGCATCTGCGTATGAGTGCGACCGAGCGCGAGCATGTGATGCCTCCGCGGCCCCTGATGCCGTGGACGATGGCCCTGTGTGCCGGCGTGTGCATGAGCTGCGCCTTGGTGCTCAACGTGGCCGCTGATGTGCTGCTGAGGGAGCAGGCGCCGGCGGTCGGGCTGCTATGGGCCATTCCCGTTGCGGCGGCGGTATTCGTTGTGCTGGCTCAATTTTGTGCACCGCTTGCTCCTTGGAAGCGGTGGCTGTATGCCGCGTCCGTCGGTCTCGTGGCGGGAGCGGTCGTCTCGGCGTGGTGGGCTGCGGGCGCGCTCAACGCCTCGAAGGCGCTCGACGCTCGAGCGGCAAGCGGCCTCGAGTTTGTCGTGCAGGGCGATCCATCCATAAACGACGACGTGTATTCCTATACCTGCGAGGCACGTGCGGACGGTAAGAACTTGGCAACGGTTCGCCTATCGTGCGACCTCGAGCTCAAGGTCGGGGCGCACGCGCGTGTTATCGGTCGCGTTTCACGTTTTGAGAACGATGCATATGGACGATCGCGCGTGCTCCGAGGCGAGGTGCGCAAGGTTCAAGCCGTTCGGATTGTGTCGGTCGACGAGTGCTCTCCGGGGCCGCTGCTTCGGCTGCGAAATGGGCTGCTTGCGTCCATCGCGCCTGCGACCGACCCGGCGCGTGCGCTCATAGCCGGTGTCATCTGCGGTCGTTCGGCCGAGCTGCGCGCCCAGCCGGCGGGCGACTGGTTTTCGGTGACGGGAACGGCGCATCTTATCGCCGTCTCGGGCAGCCATTTGGCTATCGTGGGGTTTGTAATCGAGGGTGTATTGCAAAAGACTCGGTGCTCACGTGGTCTTCACCGGGCGATATTGGCGATAACGCTTATGGGCTACGCTGCCTTTACGGGCGCGTCTCCCTCGGCCGTGCGCGCGTGCTGCATGGTGTTCGCGACGCTTGTCGTAAACGGCGCGGAGCGTCGCCGGCACGGCGCATCGGCACTCTTCGTAACCATGTCCATCTTTGTGCTACTGCGACCGACGGTGCTGTTCGATATGGGCTTTCAGCTTTCATGTGCCAGCGTCTTTGCCATTCTGTGCTTTTGCCCCTATGCGACCTACGCTTTGGGTGAGCTGGGTGTGCCATCGGGCGTTGCCAGCATGCTTTCCGTCACGCTGTGCTCGCAAGTGGCGACTCTTCCCATTACCATTCCCGCCTTCGGTACGTTCTCGCTCATTGCTCCGTTGGCAAATGCGGTCATCGGTCCGGTGGTGAGCGTACTGCTTGCTGTGTCCATCGTGCTGGTTCCCTTTTCGCTCGTGGGACCGTTGCGGACTTGGGCGCTCGTTGTGCCCATGATTGCCGCCCGTTGCGCGCTGTTCTTCGAGCAGCTGTTTGCCGCCGTGCCTGGTGCATCTGTGAGTGTGCCGCCCGAAAGCATGTGGATTTACCTAGTGCCGTGTTTGCTGGCGGTTCTGTTGGTCTGGTGGCCGCGTCCCCGTGCACGTCCTATGGCGGTGGGGCTTGCATGCCTGGTGCTCTTGGCTGCGATTCCGTACGTCTACTGGGATCGATTCGCTCCGCCTTCGGTGACGGTGCTCGATGTGGGCCAGGCGGATGCGATTCTTATCCGCCAGGGCGACGCATTAGCACTTGTCGACTGCGGGCTCGATGGGCGCGTGGTAGCGGCGTTGGTTCGCAATAACGTGCACCATATCGATGCCGTCTTTGTGACGCATTGGGATGAGGATCACTGGGGTGGTCTACCTGCCGTGCTCGAACAGTTTTCGGTCGGAACGATTGCCGTGGCGGCGGATGCGTTGGAGGATGCTCCTGCCGAGGTATTGAATCGACCTGGCGTTGAGTATCGGCAGGTGCGCCGTGGGGATACGGTCGACATCGGCTCATTTTGTGCCCGCGTGATGTGGCCGTTCGAGTCCGTAGATGGCGAGGGAAATGAGGACTCGCTTGTCCTGCTACTCTCTTATGTTCAGGAAGGCAAGAGCCTGCGTATGCTCCTCACTGGTGATGCCGAGCTCGACCAAGAACGGGAATTCGTGCAGGAGGTGGGGGATATCGATGTCCTTAAACTTGGGCATCACGGCTCCAAGGTTTCAGTCGATGGTGAGTTGCTGGACGTCCTGAGACCCGAGCTTTCCCTCGCGAGCGCCGGCAAGGGGAATCGATACGGTCATCCGTCGGATGCCTGCATCGATACCGTTCAGGAAGCGGGCGGTGCGTTCGCATGCACCATCGAACACGGTGATATCACCATCAGCCCGACCGCAAAGGGCTTTGCGATGCGATGCCAGCGACCGTGACGACGTCGTTGGCGTGTGGTGGGCCCCTGGGCTAGAATGGCACGGAACGAATACGAAGGCCTGCGGGAGGGGAGCGTAATGTCCGAAACCGGTCTGCTGCCGGCATATCTGATCGTCGGTACCGACGGCGTCAAGCGCGATCACGCCGTCTCGCGTATGAAGGCGCGTCTGGAAAAGTCGGGAATGGTCGAGTTCAACCTCGACGAGCGCGATATGACCAAAGACCCCGATATCGAGTCGATTATCGGATCGCTTAACACCTTTCCGATGGGCAGCGAGTTTCGCTTGGTAATCCTTGATGGCTGCTCAAAGCTTGCTAAGGCGGTCTCGGAGCCGCTTGTCGAGTATTTGGCGAGTCCCAGCCCCACGACGGTCTGCCTCATCATCGCCGACTCGCTTGCCAAGAACACGCGCCTGTATAAGGCGATCGCCAAAATCGACAAGAAGGCCGTGATCGATTGCTCCGGCACCAAACGCTGGGAGCTACCGCGCCGCGTGCAACAGATGGCGACGCAGCACGGCAAGTCGATCTCGACGGCGGCCGCCGAGGAGCTCGTCTCGCGTTCGGGTGAAAACACGCGCATGCTCGATAACGACTTGGCTAAGCTTGTCCAGATGGTCGAGGCGCCCCAAATTGAGCTTGCCGATGTGGAGCGCTGGATTGTACGTACGGCCGAGGTCCAGCCCTGGGACTTTCTCAATGCGGTCTCGGCACGTGACATGCGACGCTCGCTCGAGCTTTTCAATCTATTGCCCGCCAAGAGCTACGTGTGGACTTACACGTTGCTGTGCGGCCGCATCCGCGAGCTTATCGTCGCCAAGGGGCTCGATGCGCGCGGACAGGGTCGTGAGCTGGCCGCAACGCTCAAGCTCCAGTCCTGGCAGGTCAAGAATCACTTGACCTGGGCACGTCGCTTTTCGATGGCAGAGCTCGTCGCGGCGCTCGAGGGGGCGGTCGATGTAGAGCTCGCGCTCAAGGGTTCGGCCGATTCTGAGACCGCGCTTTTGCTCTGGATTACGAACATCTTGAGAAAATCGTGATGATACCTGCCTATTTGACAAATTCGTTCTATCCCTTTGAGGGGGAGCGTGCTATAGTAGGCGCTTGCATGACCTCACCGTGTCTCAGAGGTGTCATACATTTTTTGCAAGGAACTCGAAAGGAACTCCAGAAGTGGCAAACATCAAGTCTCAGAAGAAGCGTATCCGCACCAATGAGGCAGCTCGCATGCGTAACAAGGCTGTCAAGTCCGAGCTCAAGACGCTGACCAAGCACGTCCAGTCCGCCGTCGCCGAGGGCGACGCCGAGAAGGCCCAGGCTGCCCTCAAGACCGTCACCAAGCGTCTCGACATGGCTGCCGCCAAGCATGTTATCCACAAGAACCAGGCTTCCAACCGCAAGTCCGGTCTTGCCAAGCTCGTGAACAGCATCAACGCTTAAGTTGTAAATTTCACACCACACAGATTACGCGCATAAATGGAGCCTGTTTTATGGAACAGGCTCCATTTTTTGTACCGCTCGGGTAAGATAGTCCGCATGAATACTTCAATTGACATTTCCCACATCCGCAACTTCTCGATTGTTGCGCATATCGACCATGGCAAGTCCACGATCAGTGACCGCATTCTCGAGCTCACCCATACCGTCGACGAGCGCGACATGGAGTCGCAGCTGCTCGACACCATGGATATCGAGCGCGAGCGCGGCATCACGATCAAGTCCAATGCCGTTCGCGTGTCCTATGACGCCGACGATGGCGAGACGTATCAGTTCAATCTGATCGATACGCCGGGCCACGTGGACTTTACCTATGAGGTCTCGCGCTCGCTGGCAGCCTGTGAGGGCGCGGTGCTCGTTGTCGACGCCACGCAGGGCGTTGAGGCGCAGACCGTCTCTAACGCGACGCTCGCCATGAACGCCAATCTGGACATTGTGCCGGCCATCAACAAGATCGACCTGCCCTCGGCTCATCCCGACGAGGTTAAGACCGAGATTGAGGATGACCTGGCGATCCCTGCCGATGATGCCGTGTGTGTCTCGGGCAAGACCGGCGAGGGCATCCACGATCTGCTGGAGTCCATTGTCTTTTTGATCTCTCCGCCCAAGGGCGATGCGAACGCGCCGCTCAAGGCACTCATTCTGGATTCATACTTCGACGAGTATCGTGGCGTCGTCGCCACGGTCCGCGTCTTTGACGGTTCCATCAAAAAGGGCGATACCCTGCGCATGATGCAGGCAAAGGGCGACTTTTTGGTCGATGGCGTGGGCGTCAAGCGTCCCGCCGAGACCCCGGTCGACGCGCTCACGGTCGGCGAGGTCGGATACGTGGTCACGGGCCTGAAGGACCCCGAGGCCGTTCGCGTGGGCGATACCCTCACGTGGGCGTCGAATCCCTGCCCCGAGCCGCTTCCCGGCTACCGCGAGGCCAAGCCCATGGTTTATACGGGCCTGTTCCCGATCGATAACAAGGACTACGAGAACCTGCGTGACGCGCTCGATAAGCTGCACGTCAACGACCCGTCGTTGGTGTGGGAGCCCGAGACCTCGGTGGCGCTCGGCTTTGGTTTCCGCGTGGGCTTCCTGGGCCTGCTGCATATGGAGGTCGTCAAGGAGCGCCTGGAGCGTGAGTTCAATCTTGACCTCATTGCTACGAGCCCCTCGGTGGACTATCACGTCTACAAGACTGACGGCGAGATGATTGATGTCCGCAGCCCGCAGGATCTGCCCGAGGCTACGCGCATCGAGCGCATCGAGGAGCCCTACCTCAAGGCCAAGATTATCTGCCCGCCCGAGTATACGGGTGCCGTCATGCAGCTCGCTATCGAGCACCGCGGCATTACTACCGACATGATTCATTTCACGAGCAAGTCGGTCGAGATGCGCTTTGATATGCCGCTCGCCGAGCTCATCTTGGACTTCTTTGACCAGCTCAAGAGCCGTACCAAGGGCTATGCCTCGCTCGACTACGAGTTCAACGAGTATCGTCCCTCCGAGCTCGTCAAGCTCGATATCTTGCTTTCGGGCGACGAGGTGGACGCGCTGTCGTTTATCGTCCACAAGGACAAGGCCTACGGTCTTGCCCGCGGCCTATGCGACAAGCTCAAGGAGATTATTCCTCGTCAGCTGTTCGAGGTGCCCATCCAGGGTGCTATCGGCAACAAGATCATTGCCCGTTCCACCGTCAAAGCGCGTCGCAAGGACGTTCTTGCAAAGTGCTACGGCGGCGATATCTCGCGTAAGCGCAAACTGCTCGAGAAGCAGAAAGAGGGCAAGAAGCGCATGAAGGCCATCGGCTCAGTCGAGGTCCCGCAGGAGGCCTTTATGGCGATCCTCAAGGTGGACGAGTAGGTCTATGGCGCTTTCTGAATACAGCAAGCGGCTGCTGGGCGCCTATGCCGAGCAGCCGTTCCTTATGGCTCCCATGGCGGGCGTGACCGACCCCGCCTATCGCATCATGTGCCGCCGCCGCGGTGCCAACCTTGCCTACAGCGAGATGGTGAGCGTTGCAGGCCTTGCCTATGCCAGCAACAAGACGTGGCGCCTGGTGCTGCCGGCCGACGAGGAGCAGCAGATTTGCGTGCAGCTCTTTGGCTCCAAGCCCGATCAGTTTGCGAGTGCCGTCGCCGCCGTCGAGGAGCGTGTGGGCGATCGCCTGTCGCTCATCGATATCAACATGGCCTGTCCTGCCCGCAAGGTTGTTACCAAGGGCGAGGGCTCGGCGCTCATGCGCACGCCCGACCTTGCGGAGAAGATCGTTGAGGCCACGGTGGGCGCGGCGCACGTGCCCGTGACCGTAAAGATCCGCAAGGGTTTTTATGCCGAGGACCGTAATGCCGCGACGTTTGCCCAGATGCTCGAAGGCGCCGGTGCCGCCGCAGTCGCCGTGCACGGTCGTTGCGCCACGCAGCTCTACACGGGCCAGGCCGATTGGTCGGTCGTCGATGAGGTGGCCGACGCCGTCGAGATTCCCGTTATCGGTTCGGGCGATGTGTTCTCGGCCGAGGACGCTACTGAGCATCTGCAAGGCTCGAGTGCCAGCGCGGTGTTTATCGCGCGCGGCATCTACGGCAATCCGTGGGTGTTCGGTGATGCTCGCGCCCTTGCGCTCGATGGCACGCCGGTGCCGGCGCGCAGCTCCGTCGAGCGCCTGGACGCCCTGCGTGAACACCTAACGCTGACGCATGAGCTCCTGCCGCTCATGTCGCGTGCCCGCACGTACGCAAGCTGGTACTTAAAAGGCATGCCCCATGCCGCCGCTTGGCGTGCCCATGTGGTGCGCTGCTCCACGTATGAGGAGTTCATGGCGCTGGTCGATGAGATCGAGCACGATGTGGTGGCCTGCGAGGCTGCCCTTGCCGCCGGTGAATCGGTGCCCCCTCATCCGCTGGAGGCTTAAGGGTGGCCGTTACCGCGCTGTACGTGCATGTGCCGTTTTGCGCCCTAAAGTGCCGGTACTGCGACTTTGACTCGCGCAGTTTTGCTCCGTACGACCTGACCGCTGCGCTCGATGCCTATTTTGAGCAGTTGTTCGCGCGCCTCGATGCTTTTGGCAAAGCTGGGGCCCTTGACCAGATCCGCACCGTCTATGTTGGCGGCGGTACGCCGTCGCTGGCGGGGGAGCGCTTGGTGGAGCTGGCGCGGCGTATTCGTGCGTCGTGCGCCCCCGTTGAGTTTACCTGCGAGGCTAATCCTGAGTCGCTGACCGCCGAGCTTGCCGCTGCGCTTGCCAAGGTTGGTGTCACACGCGTCTCTCTGGGCGTGCAAACGCTCGATAACACCGAACTTGCGGCCATCGGCCGTATTCACGATGCCGATCGGGCGCTCGCCGCTATCGCGATGGTCAAGAACGCTGGGCTTGACGTGTCGTGCGACCTTATGTGTGGACTTCCCGGGCAGACCGCAGTGAGTTGGAAGCGCACGCTCGATGGCGTGCTGGCGGCGGCTCCGCATCATGTGTCGGTTTACCCGCTCACGCTCGAGGAGGGGACGCCCCTCTATCGCATGGCGTGCCGCGACGAGTCGCTCGAGCCTGATGAGGATTTTCAAGCTTCGTGCATGGACGTGGCACGCGAGCTCCTGGGTGCCGCTGGCTATCACCCGTATGAGGTGGCGAGCTACGCGCTCGACGGCCATGAGTGCGCCCATAACATTGCCTACTGGACCGGCCAGGGCTATTTGGGCCTGGGTCGCTCTGCCGCCGGTATGCTCGACGCCGAGGATTTTGATCGCTTGGCCGGGCTGTTTCCCGGCGTGTCTGCTCGCGGCGATGCGTACCGCGTGCGACTGGTGCAACGTGACGATGGCGCGACGGCGTTCGAGGCCGAATATCTGTCGCAGCGTGAGGCTGCGGCTGAAGACCTGATGCTCGCTTGTCGCATGACGCGCGGTATTGTGTCCGACCTGTTGGTTCGTGCGGGTTGCGTCATCCCAACGGGCGAGCTGGCAGCTGCCTGCGATCGCGCGCTCGAATTGGGTCTTGCCACTTGGGTTCCCGAGACGCTCGAGGTCCATGAGGGACCCTTCACTTCGGCAGATGTCCTCGCGGGCCATGTTCGAGCTCGTCTGGCGCCGACACACCTGGGCTGGCTCGATGGAAATGTTCTGTTCGAGCTGTTTTGGGATCTAGCCTAGGCCGCTCGGGTAGAATTACCGGAATATATACGCTGCTGTGAGCAGGAGGTTGCCGCGCATGGCGACGATGAACGAAAAAGATTACTACGAGATTCTGGGTGTCTCCAAGGACGCCACCTCGCGTGATATTCAAAAGGCCTTTCAGCAAAAGGCCCGCAAGCTCCATCCGGACGTCAACAAAGAGCCGGATGCCGAGGAAAAGTTTAAAGAGGTTTCCGAGGCCTACGCCGTGCTTTCGGATGAGCAAAAACGTGCGCGCTACGACGCTATGCGCTCTGGCAATCCCTTTGCGGGTGCACCTTCGGCCTCGCCCTACGGTGGCGGCTATGCCGGCGGCGCCGGGTACGGCAATCCTTTTGAGGGTGGTTTTCCCTTTGGTGGAGCCTGGGGCCAGCCGCGTCGCGGGCAGGCTGCCTATAATCCCGAGAACGGCGCCAACGTGGTCGTCGATATTAAGCTCGACGCCAAGGAGGCCAAGGGCGGTGCCCGCAAGACCGTCCGCTACACGCGCTTCGATACCTGCGGTCATTGCGGTGGATCGGGCTCCGTTTCGTCTGAGCATGCCCATACCTGCCCGAGCTGCGGTGGTCGCGGCCACATCGACGTCGACCTGTCCTTCCTGTTTGGTGCAGGCACGTTCCAGTCGGTCTGCCCCGAGTGCGGCGGTTCCGGTAAGGTCGTGGCCGACCCCTGCCCCGATTGCGGTGGCAGCGGTCGTACTCGCGTAACCTCCGAGCAGACGATTGAGTTTCCTGCCGGCACGCACGATGGCGACGAGGTCCGCATTAGCGGCATGGGTCATGCCGGCACTAACGGTGCCCCGGGTGGCGATCTGGTCGGCCGCGCCCATGTTGAGGCCGAGCGCTTGGAAGGCAAAGCTCGTACCGGTTTTTACCTGATGGGCATTGTGGCGCCGTTTTTGGTACTCTCGGCCATCTCGGGCGTGTTCTCGGCCTTTGCCGTGATGTGCTTTATTCCGTTTGCCATGGGCCTGTTCATGGTGCTTTCGGACGGTGTGCTTCATCGCAGCCTGCTGTGGTGGAAGCGCGGCGCGATGCAGTTTGCCAACGGTTTTGCCAACGGCTTCATGTTCGCGCTCGTGTCGGTTTGGTTTGCGAGCTGCTCGCAACGGGCCATGCTTTCGCCGTACCAAATGCAATAACATCAAACCCTCTGTTTGCGGTCGGCCCAGCTTGGGTATAGGACGCACTGTGACAATAATGAAAGTCGGAAGGATTCGGTCGTGTCGGATAATAGGGATTACTACGAGGTACTTGGCGTCGACAAGGATGCCGACGCGCGGACGATTAAGCGCGCGTTTCTAAAGAAGGCCCGTACCGTACATCCGGATGTTTCGGACGACCCCGAGGCCGAGGCCAAGTTCAAGGAGCTCAACGAGGCCTATTCCGTTCTTTCCGACGAGCAGAAGCGTGCTAACTACGACCGTTACGGCACCGCCGACGGCCCTGGTGGTTCGGGCTACGTCGATATCAACGATATCTTTGGTGGTATGGGCATGGACGACTTGTTCTCGTCGTTCTTTGGCGGCGGTGCCGGCGGTGGCGCCCGCAGCCGTCGTGAGCGTCGTCGCGGACGTGACATGGCCATCTCGCTTTCGGTGACGCTCGAGGAGGCGGCGCTCGGCTGCAAAAAGACGATCAGCTATGACCGCCTTGCTCCCTGCGAGGATTGCAACGGTACGGGCAAGGCTGACGGTGCGACCGAAAAACAGTGCAGCCGCTGCCACGGCACGGGCTATGTCACCACGGTCCAGCGCTCTTTTTTGGGCCAGGTCCAGTCCTCTTCGCCTTGCCCCGACTGCCACGGCGAGGGCACGGTCATCGATCATCCCTGCGAGACCTGTGACGGCCAGGGCCGCACGCCTTCGCACGAAAAGATCGACATCGATATTTCCGCCGGCGTTTCGACCGGTCGCCAGCTGCGTGTGAGCGGCTTTGGGGAGGCCGGCCTTCGCGGCGATCCTTCGGGCGACCTGATTGTCAACGTGCGCGTTGCCGACCATGAGCGCTTTAAGCGCAACGGTGACGACCTGTACCTGGTGAGCGATATCTCGATTGCGCAGGCTGCGCTCGGCTGCGAGATCGAGGTCGAGGGCATTATGCCCGACGAGGTCGTTAAGGTGACGGTTCCCGCCGGCGCCCAGTACGGCGACACCGTGAGCGTCAATAATTACGGCATGCCGCGCATTGGCGGTGGCGGTTCGCGTGGCCGCCTGATCGTGCAACTGCGCGTGGTCGTTCCCACCAATCTTTCCAATAAGCAACGCGAACTGCTCCGTGCTTTTGCCGATGAGATGGGCGATGACGTCGCTTCTGGTAAGAAGTCGGTGACCGACCGTATCAAGAGTGCCCTCGACGATATCCTCGATTAAGGAGCCCGCGTGCTCGCACCCCATATTTCCGTCGTCAACCTCGGCTGCCGCGTCAACCGGGTTGAGTCTGACCGTATCACTGCCGATCTTATGCGTCTGGGCTTTGCTATTGTGGATCCCCAGGATGCCGATCTGATCGTCATTAACACCTGTGCCGTTACGGGCGAGGCCGAGGCCAAGACCCGTAAGGCCGTCCGTCATGCGCTGGCCCATCCTAACGAGCCCTATGTGCTTGTGACTGGTTGCGTGGTCAATTTACATCCCGAGGAGCTGTTGGAGCTTTCGGATCGCGTGATCGCCGAGCCGTCCAAGATCGATGTCGCCGAACGTGTCTGCGAGGTGTTGGGCGTTGAGTCCGATAGCGTTCCCGCCTGCAGCGATGGCGAGGTGGTCGATGCGCTCGGTCGCTCTCGCCTGGGCGTGAAGATTCAGGACGGCTGCAACCATCGCTGCACCTATTGCATTGTGTGGAAGGCACGCGGCCCCGAGCGCTCCGTGCCCGTTGAGTCCGTGCTCGAGCAAGTTTGCGAGGCCCAGGAGGCCGGCGTGCCCGAGGTGGTGCTGACCGGTGTGAACCTGGGCGCCTACGATGGCAAGAGCGCGACCGACGAGCATGTCGAAATCGATGAGCTGCTCGAGGCCATCATGGAGCGCACGTCTATCCCGCATGTGCGCATTTCCTCGGTCGAGCCCATGGATATCTCTGAGCGCCTGCTTAAGGTTATGGCGCGCTTTCCGCAGCGTATCGCCCCGTTTTTGCACCTGCCCGTGCAGTCCGGCTGCACGGCGACCCTGCATCGCATGGGCCGTCCCTATAGTGCGGAGGCCTTTGAGGACACGGTGCGTATGATTCGCGCCAATCTGCCGCAGGCGTCACTTTCTTGCGACGTTATTGTCGGCTTCCCTGGCGAGACGGACGAGGAGTTCGAGGAGTCGCTGGCGCTGTGCCGCCGTGTGGGTTTCTCGCGTATGCACGTGTTCCGCTACAGCAAGCGTCCCGGTACCCTTGCTGCCGACATGCCCGACCAGGTTCCGCCCGAGGTTATGGCCGAGCGCAGCCGCCGTATGCGGGCCGCTGCACAGGAGCTCGCTATTGCCGACGCTCGCCGTCGCGTGGGCACGGTCGAGCGTGCCGTGCTCGAGTATGGCGACAACCTGACGCTCGGCTCGTTCCATCATGCCCGTCTTGACGATACCTGTGGACTTACAGCCCCGTGCCTGCTCGATGTTGCTATCATCGGAGTCGATGATTCCGGCTTGGTCCATGCACGCAGGGAGGTTCATGGAAGCCTCGAAGATTAGACTTACCGTTCCCGAGGGGATTGATCCCTCGTGCGTTTTGGGCGCCGGCGACGGCGTCCTTCGTGCGCTCGAGAGCTTGGTTCGCGCTCATGTGGTCGCCCGTGGCGATAGCATCTCCGTGAGCGGCGACCCGGACGAGGTCGAACTCGTGGCGCGCTTTTTCGAGCACGCCTTTCGCGAGGCGGCCGCCGGGCGCACGCTTTCTGCCGACGATGTCTCTCGCTGCCTGGCCGTCTTGCGCGACGGTGAGCACGAGGCTACGTCGCTTCGCGATGACGTGCTGCTTTCGTATCGCGGCCGCGTCATTCGCCCCAAGACGCTCCGGCAAAAGCGCTATGTGGATGCCATCCGCACGCATACCATCACGTTTGGCCTGGGTCCTGCCGGCACCGGTAAGACCTATCTGGCCATGGCGCTCGCCGTTGCCGCGCTCAAGCGTCACGAGGTGGGCCGTCTGATCTTGACGCGTCCGGTTGTCGAGGCGGGGGAGAACCTGGGCTTTTTGCCCGGCACCCTCGAGGAAAAGATCGATCCCTACATGCGTCCGCTTTACGACGCCCTTTTTGACATGATGGATCGCGAGCGCACCGATGAGCTTATGGAGCGCGGCGTGATCGAGATCGCCCCGCTTGCCTACATGCGCGGCCGCACGCTGAGTGATGCCTTCGTGGTGCTCGACGAGGCGCAAAATACCACGCCCGAGCAGATGAAGATGTTCCTGACACGCCTTGGGTTCAACTCCAAGTTCGTGATTACCGGCGACCTGAGCCAGCGCGACCTGGTGGGTCGTCGTGGCGGCTTGGCGGATGTCGAGAAGATTTTGGGCCGTGTCGATGATGTCGCATTTTCGCACCTCGAGCGTGCCGACGTGGTGCGCCATGCCTTGGTGGGACGTATCGTCGAGGCATACGATACTTATGATGATGTGCGCGAGAAGCGCGTACGTGACCGAAAGGAGTCCCGTTGAGTGTATTGATCAGCAACGATGCCGAGCTCGATACGCTGCTCGACGCGCAGGAGGTGGAGCACATCTGCGAGGTTGTGCTTGCCGCCGAGGGCGTTGAGCGTGAAGTCGAGATTTCCCTTTCGTATGTCGACGAGGACGAGATGCACGAGCTCAACCACGAGTGGCGCGGTATCGACTGCACCACCGATGTGCTCTCGTTTGAATGCGACTCGGCCTTTGACGAGGATATTCCCGCCGACGAGACGCTCGAGCTCGGCGATATCATCTTGGCCCCGCAGGTTATTGCCCGTCAGGCCCCCGGTTTTGGCAATAGCCCCGCTGACGAGTGTCGTCTGATGCTCGTACACGGCATGCTGCACCTGCTGGGCTATGACCATATCGAGGACGACGAGGCCGAGGTCATGGAGGCCCGCGAGGACGCCATCCTGTGCGATCTGGCGCTCGAGCGCGGCGAGGACCCCAAGCTAGTCCACGTCGGCCCCATCACCAACCACGCCCACGACTAGGAGCCGTCTATGATTCCCGGATCTAACAAGGACCATCCGTCCTTCTTAAAGTCGTTTTCCTACGCCATGGAGGGCTTCGTCACCGCCGTCAAGACCGAGCGCAACATTAAGGTCATGCTCGTGGCGGGCGTGTGCACCGTCATTGCCGGCTGTATCGTGGGCCTCGACATTGCCGAGTGGGCCACGATTATCATCTGTTGTGGCCTGGTGATTCACGGCGAGCTGTGCAACACCGCTATGGAGGCTATCGTCGACCTAGCGACCCAGGAGCTCCATCCGCTGGCCAAGCGTGCGAAGGACATCGCCGCCGCCTCTGTTTACATTCTTTCCATCACCGCCGCGATTGTGGGCGTGCTGGTATTTGCCCACGCGCTCGGCTTTATTTAGAAAGGGATTCCCATGTCCGACAATATGCAGCCTACCGATGAGATCCTGGACGACGAGACTTTGGACGCGGTGGATACCGAGGGGCTCGAGGATGTCGAGGAGTTCGACCTGTTTGAGGGCATGAGCGATGAGGAGCTCGACGCCCTGTGCGACGAGGACGACGGTCCTATGGGCTTTGGCGACGTTGAGCCTGGTTTCCGCAGCGGCTTCGTGGCCCTGGTCGGACGCCCCAACGCAGGCAAATCCACATTGCTTAATGCCTGCTATGGCAAAAAGGTCGCCATCACCTCGCCGGTGGCCCAGACGACCCGTCGCCGCATGCGCGCCGTCGTCAACCGTCCCGGCTACCAGCTGGTCTTTGTCGATACCCCGGGTATTCATAAGCCCAAGGACGGTCTGGGATCCGAGCTCAACAAGAGCGCGCTGTTCGAGTTGAACGATGTCGATGTCGTCGCGTTTTTGATTGATGCCACCAAGCCGATCGGCAGGGGAGACGCTTGGGTTGCCGAGCGCGTCAAGAACGCTCGTTCCAAAAAGGTCCTGGTGCTCACCAAGGCCGATGAGGCCGATCCCGCCCAGGTTATGGAACAGCTCAAGGCCGCCCACGAGCTCATGGAATATGACGACGAGATCGTGACGTCGTCGGTCAAGAACTTCAACGTCGATGCCTTTATCGATACCGTTGCGCACTTTTTGCCCGAGGGTCCGCGTTGGTTCCCCGAGGACATGGGTACCGACGCTTCCGACGAGACCCTTGTGGCCGAGTTTGTGCGCGAGAAGGTTCTGCGCCGCACCCGTGACGAGATCCCGCACTCCGTGGGCGTGATCTGCGATGCGCTCGAGCAGACCAAGAAGGTGCTGCGCGTGCATGCCACCATTTACGTTGAGCGTGAGGGCCAGAAGGGCATCATCATCGGCAAGGGCGGCGAGATGATCAAGCATATCGGTATCGACGCCCGTCGCGATCTTGAGCGCATCTTTGGCACCCAGGTCTTTTTGGAGCTGGACGTGAAGGTCAAGGCCGGCTGGCGCGACGACGAAGCACAGATTCGCCGCTTCGGCTACAACGCCGAAGATTAGGGACACGCGGCGCGAATGGCAGGTTCTCGCACATATCGCACGAAAGTGCTCGTCCTGGACAAGACGAAGCTCAAAGAGACCGACCTAATCCTGACGATGCTTGACGAGCGGGGTCGGCAGGTTCGTGCCGTGGCAAAGGGTGCGCGTAAGCCCGGCGGGCGGTTGGCGGCACGCTGCGAGCTGTTCTGTACCGTCGATATGCTGCTCGCACATGGACGGTCGCTCGACGTGGTTTCTCAGGCCGAGCTTATGGAAGCGCCGCTCGGCGCCGCGCCCGATTACGAGACGACTTGCGCCGCAAGCGCGATTGCCGAGGTCGCGCGCGTGTGCTCGTTCGAGGAAGCCGAGGACCCGTTTACCTTTGCCATCACGCAGCGGGCGCTCACGCTTGTCGGCAGCGGGCTCGACTCGGCGCATATGGACCTGCTCGTGGCGGCCTTTGTCTTTAAACTGCTGTCGCACGTTGGCTATCGACCCGATTTTTCGGCCTGCGTGCTGTGCGGAGACCCCATGTTGTCGTATTTTTCGCCCCAGGCGGGCGGTCTCATGTGCGGGTCGTGCGCTTCGAGCGTTCCGGGTGCCGAGCTGGTGTCGACCGGTGAGGTCGCTTGGCTGCGCGCCCTCATGTCCATGACGTTCGATGAACTCATGGCCGAGCGAATCGATCCGCATACGGCGGCTTTTTTGCTGGGGCTTTCGCATGTTTGGGCCGCCACGCACACCGATCAGCGGCTCCGTGCGATGGAATTCATGTTGGGTCGGTGATGATGCGCAGGTGTGCTCCGCTTGTGGTAACATAACGACCTGTTGGTACCTCGACCTTGGATGCTCGCTCCACCGGCGGCTTCCCAGTCCGAGGCGAATAGAGTCGCCCGCGGGCGACGCGAAACGAAAGGTGAAACAATGACTGTTTCCAAAGAGCGCAAGGCGGAGCTGACCGCCCAGTTCGGTAACTCCCCGGTCGATACCGGTAACCCCAAGGTTCAGGTCGCCATCCTGTCCGAGCGCATCAAGGAGCTGACCGAGCACATGAAGTCCCACCAGAAGGACTTCCACACCCGTCGTGGCCTGCTCATGCTCGTTGGCCGTCGTCGTCGTCTTCTCTCCTACATCAAGAAGAACGACATCGTCGAGTACCGTGAGCTCATCAAGGCTCTGGGCATCCGCGACAACATCCAGTAAGGATTTGTACATGCTAAGAGCGTCCTGCGCAGCGGGGCGCTCTTTTTGTGTAAGGGCGTGAACAATCACGCTCTGAAGCGTGGCGGGGGCAGGGGGCCCGCGTCACATGAGAAGCCCGCAGGCAAGGGGCCTGTGGGGTAAAGGAGAACAATGATACTCGTATCCAAGACCTTTGAGCTGTATGGCAAGACCTACACCTTTGAGTCCGGCGAGCTTGCCAAGCAGGCCACCGGCGCTTGTCTGGTCAAGCAGGGTGACACCACGATGCTCGACACCGTGGTCGTCTCCAAGGAGCGCAAGAATTACGACTTCTTCCCGCTGACCGTCGACTTCAACGAGAAGATGTACGCTGCCGGCCGTATCCCGGGCGGCTACCTCAAGCGCGAGGGCCGTCCCAGCGAGAAGGCCACGCTCACGGCTCGTATGATCGACCGCCCGATTCGCCCGAGCTTCCCGGACGGCTTCCGCAACGAGGTGCACATCGTCGCCACCTCGCTCGTCGCCGACCAGGTTAACCCCTTCGATGTCATCAACGTCATGGGCGCCTCTTTGGCCATGACGCTCGGCGGCGTGCCCTTCGAGGGCCCGCTTGCCTGCGTGCGTATCGGCCGCAACGTGGAGACCGGCGAGTTTATCGTCAACCCCACCTATGAGGAGCGCGAGAACTCCGACCTGGATCTGGAGCTGGGCGGCTCTGCTGACTTCATCTCGATGGTCGAGGCCGGCGCCGAGGAGATCTCCGAGGATGACATGCTCGCCGCTATGAAGTTTGGCCAGGAGGCCCTCGCTGCCTTCTGCCAGGCCCAAGACGAGTTCGTCGCCGAGTGGGAGCAGGTCAACGGCGCTATCGTTAAGAAGGAGTACCCGCTCGACCAGCCCGTCGAGGAGGTCCAGGAGCGCATCTTCGCCCACTACGACGAGATGGCCGCTGCCCTGCGCGACGCCGACAAGCTCTCCCGTATCGGTAAGGTCGAGGCTCTGAAGGAGTCCATCCGCGCCGAGTTCACCGACGAGGAGCAGGCCGCCTGGGAGCGCGAGATCCCCGTGGCGCTCAAGAAGCTCGAGAAGAAGGCCATGCGCACCATGGTCGTCGAGACCGGCGAGCGCGTCGACGGCCGTGCCGCCGACGAGATCCGTCCCATCATGGTGAAGGACAACTACCTGCCGCTCGTTCACGGCTCCGGTCTGTTCCAGCGTGGCCAGACCCAGGTGCTTTCCGTCCTGTCGCTCGGCATGCTCAACGAGGGCCAGCGCTTGGACACCATCGAGCCCACCGAGGGCAAGCGCTACATGCACCACTACAACTTCCCGCCGTTCTGCACCGGCGAGACCGGCCGCATGGGCAGCCCCAAGCGCCGCGAGATCGGTCACGGCAACCTGGCTGAGCGCGCTCTGCTTCCGGTGCTTCCCGACGAGAACGAGTTCCCCTACGCCATCCGCGTGGTCTCCGAGGTTATGGAGTCCAACGGCTCCTCTTCGATGGCTTCGACTTGCGGCTCCACGCTCGCCCTTATGGACGGCGGCGTGCCCATTAAGCGCCCGGTCTCCGGTATCGCCATGGGCCTGATCCAGGAGGAGGGCAAGACCGTGGTTCTGTCCGACATCCAGGGTCTCGAGGACTTCCTGGGCGACATGGACTTTAAGGTCACGGGCACCACCGAGGGCATCACCGCCCTGCAGATGGACAACAAGGCCACCGGCCTCACCTTCGACATCCTGGCCCGCGCTCTGCAGCAGGCCAAGGAGGGTCGCGCCTTCATCCTGCAGAAGATGCTCGATGTTATCCCCGAGCCGCGCCACACCACGCGCAGCACCGCTCCGCGCATCGTTTCCATCCAGGTTCCGACTGACAAGATCCGCGACGTCATCGGTTCCGGCGGTAAGGTCATCCGTGGTATCCAGGATGAGACCGGCGCTTCGGTCGACATCCAGGAGGACGGCACCGTCTTTGTCGGCGGCACCGGCGAGTCCGTCGACCAGGCTGTCGAGCGCATCAAGCTCATCATCAAGGTTCCCGAGCCGGGCGAGGAGTACACCGGTCGCGTGGTCTCCATCCAGCCCTTCGGCGCCTTCGTCAATCTGCTGCCCGGTAAGGACGGCCTGCTGCACATCTCCCGCGTCGCCAAGGGCCGCGTGGAGAAGGTCGAGGACGTCCTCAACGTCGGCGACGAGGTCAAGGTCGTCGTCATCGAGGTCGACGATCGCGGCAAGATCTCGCTCGATCGTCTTGACAAGCCCGAGGCCCCGGCTCGCGCCGAGGATGCCTCCGAGGGCGACGGCGAGCACTTCCAGCGCCGTGAGCGTCCGCGTCGCGAGCGCTCCGAGCGCAGCGACCGTCCGCGCCGTCCCGGCGACAACGGAGGCCGCAAGCCCCGCCGTCACCACGACGCCGAGTAACAGCTAAACATTAGCAGCTCAACAAGGGCGACCCCGTACGGGGTCGCCCTTTTGCTTGCGCCCGGGAGGGCCGCATATGAAGTTTCCTGCTCTACAGTCCTGCGCAAGACGGAAAGCACATTAAGTGTTTTCCTTTGCGTGCGGAACTCGCGATAAACTTCATATGCGGCCCTCCCGGGCGCAAGCAAAAGGGCTGGTTAGTGCCGCTCGCTATTGAGTTAGACAATCTATTCAGTAGTCAGATTACAGATCTGTAGATAGCCGTAGCAGCATCTTCCCAGATAAAACCGACCAAAATAAACCTGTCTCTTTTTGGCCGGTTTCCCGTGGGGCGGGCACTGATGAAGTTTATCGCGAGTTCCGCACGAACAGGAGGCCACTTAATGTGGCCTCCGTCGTGAGCAGGACTGTAGAGCAGGAAACTTCATCAGTGCCCGCCCCACGGGAAACCGGCGGGATAGACCAGTTCAGATGGGGCTTTGATGCATGGGTGGTCTGTTGTTGTGCAAATGGGTATCATACTGTGGTTATTGCATCGACTCTGTGATGCATGTTTGTACGTTCCCGACGGTCGGTTTGCCAGAAGCGCCCCGTCGGTTGTTCCAGACCCGTTTCGAAGAAAGGAAACCACACTAACCTATGGCAGCTAAAAAATCATCTCCCTTGAAGATCATTCCGCTCGGCGGCCTTGACGGCATCGGCAAGAACATGACGGTCTTCGAGTGCGGCGACGACATGGTGCTCGTCGATGCCGGTCTCATGTTCCCGGATGACTCCCAGCCCGGTATCGACCTGGTTCTTCCCGACTACACCTATGTTCTGGAGAACGAGGAGAAGCTCCGCGGTATCGTCGTCACCCACGGCCACGAGGACCACACCGGTTCGCTTCCGTACCTGCTGCAGGACCTCAACAACAAGGTGCCCATCTTTTCGAGCAAGCTGACGCTTGGCTTTATCGAGGGCAAGCTTTCTGAGTTCCGCATCCGCGCGCCCAAGTTCCGTGAGGTCAAGGGCGGCAGCCACGTCAATTTGGGTGGCATCTCGCTCGACTTCTTCTCGATGACGCACTCCATCCCCGGCGCTCTGGGCGTGTTCATCCGCACCAACCAGGGCACCGTTATGCACACCGGCGACTTTAAGCTCGACCAGACGCCCATCGATGGTGTCACGCCCGACTATGCCGCTATCAGCCGCTTTGCCAAGCAGGGCATCGACCTGCTGCTGTCCGACTCCACCAATGCCACGGTTCCCGGCTTTACCAAGTCCGAGGCCGAGGTTGGACCCAACCTGCTGCACGCCATCAAGAATGCCCCGGGTCGCGTGTTCGTCGCGTCGTTCTCGAGCCACATCCATCGTTTGCAGCAGATCTGCGATGCCGCCCGCAAGTGCGGCCGTAAGGTCGTCGTGACCGGTCGCTCCATGCTCACGAACACCCGCGTGGCGCGTGAGCTGGGCTACCTCAACATCGACGATGCCGATATCATCGATGCTTTCGATATCGATAACCTGCCCGACGACAAGATCGTCGTCATGTGCACCGGTTCGCAGGGCGAGCCGCTGTCGGCCCTGTCCCGCATGGCCAACGGAGAGCACAAGACGCTCTCTATCCACGAGGGCGATACCGTTATCCTCTCGGCAACTCCCGTCCCCGGCAACGAGAAAGCCGTCCAGCAGGTCGTCAACAGCCTGGCCAAGCTCGGCTGCGACGTGTGGGATAAGAACCGCGCTCTCGTCCACGTCTCGGGTCACGGTAGCCAGGAGGAGCTCAAGCTCCTGATGGCCATGGCCAAGCCCACGTACTTTATGCCGGTTCATGGTGAGGCCGTGCATCTGCGCGCCCATGCCCAGCTGGCCCGTAAGATGGGCATCAAGGACGATCATATCTTTATCCTCGATAACGGCGACACGCTCGAGATGCGCGGTGGTATCGTCAAGCGCGGTACGCCCGTCGAGTCCGGCGTCGTTTACGTCGACGGCCTGCGTATCGGCGATACCGACCCCATCGTCCTGCGCGATCGCCAGAAGCTCGCCAATGACGGTATGGTCACGGCCGTTGCCATTGTCTCGCTCAAGCACAAGAAGATCGAGGCCATCGAGTTCTCGGGCCGCGGCGTCTCGTTTGCCATCGACGACCAGTTCTCCGAGGATGCCTCCGCGTCCATTATGAAGACGATCGAGAAGGGTAAGTTTAGCTTTACCAGCAGCGGTTCCGATGCCATTCGCAAGGCCGTGCGCGATTCGCTCTCTAATTTTATCTGGAGCCGTACGCGCACCCGTCCGATGATCATCCCGGTCGTCATGGAGGTTTAGTTTGGCGCGCGGATCTGCACAAAACGCCAAAGGCAATAAGGCCAATAACCAACCGGCATCTGCTAAGGGTGCCGCTTCCCATCTGCGTGCCAATAAGGGCCACGAGGCCGACTTCGACGATTTTGAGCCCTTGGTCGAGCCCTCGGCCAACCGCGATATCGCCGGCGTGGTCATCGCCGTTTTGGCGATTGCGTCCTTCATTGCCGTGATTTCGCCGGCGACCGCACCCGTTACGGCTGCGGTTGCCGGTTTCTACCACCTGGGCTTTGGTCTGGGCGCCTACGTGCTGCCGATCGTCATTTTGCTGTTTGCCGCCACGCTCTTTTTAGGCGAGGACTCGCCGCTCAACGTGCGCTCTGTTGCGGGCGGCGCCGTGGTCTTTATCGCCGTCGTCTCCATTCTTTCGCTGATGGTGCCGGGTACGAGTGTCTCGTGTGACCTTATGTTTACGCCGCAAAATTTGTCCGCCTCGGGTGGCTACATCGGTGCGTTTATTGCGAGTGCGCTGCAGAATGCCCTGGGTAAGCCTATCGCGATGGTAGTCCTGTTGGGCCTTGTCGTCGTGGGCTTGGTCATCATCGGCTTTTCGGTGGGTGGCGTGCTGCGCTCTGCTCGCGACCGTGCGGCCGATTTTGCCGAGCGCCGTCGTGCCGATGTCAACGCCAGCCCGTGGGGTGACGACGAAGCCCTGTCGGTGCCCGGCGTTGCCCGTCCGCACCTGAGCATTCTTCGTCAAAAGGGCTCCGATGCTGCCGTGACCACGGTCATGGGCAACGATGTGGACCCGGTTTTGGACGATGACGACGAGGACGAGAATCCGTTTGTCGACGTGTCCGAGTCGGTTGAGGCTGAGCGCGCTAAGACGACGCTGCTGCCGCGCCGCCATGCCAAGAAGGGCAAGGCTGCGCCTAAGCTCAATACAAGCGAGCCCGACCCGTCTTGGTCCGATAGCGAGATTGAGCTCACCGAGGGCGATGACGAGGATGACGAGGCTCCGATTGAGACCGCAAAGACAACTTTGCTGCCGCGCCGCCACGCAAAGCGCGACCAGGTAACCGGTCAGCTTTCGATGGAAGACGACCCCGATAAGATCGACGAGTCCGAGCCGCCGTTTGCCGTGAATCCTGTTTCAGCAGCACCTCAGATCCCCGACTTCTTGAAGCATCCCAAGGTTGCCGATGCGTCTGCCTCGAGTGCTGTCGAATCGGCTGCGGCTAGCGATGAGGGAGCGGACGGCGGCGCCGCAGATAACGAGGGCGAAGAAGAGGACGGCCTCAAGCTTCCGCCGCTCGAGATCCTGCACGCCAACCTGCAGTCGGCGTCCGCCGCGTCTTCGGACAAGGAGCTGGAGCAGACCGCTGAGTCACTGCAATCCACCTTGCTTGAGTTTGGCCGCAGTGCCCGCGTGGTCGGCTGGATCGCCGGCCCCACGGTGACGACCTTTAAGCTGCAACCTGGCGAGGGCGAGCGCGTGAGCAAGATTTCGAGCCTTGAGGACGATATCGCGCTTTCGCTCGCTGCCCAGTCGGTGCGTATCTTTGCCCCGATCCCCGGCACCTCGCTCGTGGGCATCGAGATTCCCAACCGCAAGCGCCAAAACGTCAACCTGGGCGACGTGCTGCCCTATGTGAAGGGCGGTCCGCTCGAGCTCGCAATCGGGCGCGATGCCGAGGGCACGCCGGTCGTCGCCGACCTTGCCAAGATGCCCCACCTGCTGATCGCCGGTACCACTGGTTCCGGTAAGTCGGTCATGATTAACTCCATCATCACGACCTTGCTCATGCGCGCGCTTCCCGAGGACGTTCGCCTGATCATGGTCGACCCCAAGCGCGTCGAGCTTGCGGGCTATAACGGTCTGCCGCATCTCTATGTGCCCGTGGTGACCGAGCCCAAGCAGGCCGCGAGCGCTCTGCAATGGGCCGTGTCCGAGATGGAGCGTCGCCTGAAGGTCTTCGAGCGCCTTAACGTTCGTAAGATTTCGACCTATAACGAAAAGCAGGCCGCCGGCGAGTTTGAGCATTACGACAACCCGCCGCTAAAGATGCCCTACTTGGTCATCATCATTGACGAGCTCTCGGACCTGATGATGGTCGCCGGTAAGGATGTCGAGGCCTCGATCGTGCGTATCGCCCAGCTGGGCCGTGCCGCCGGTATTCATCTTATCGTGGCCACGCAGCGCCCCAGTTCCAATGTTGTGACGGGCCTTATCAAGGCCAACATCACCAACCGCATCGCCTTTAACGTCGCCACGGGCATCGACTCGCGCGTCATCATCGACCAGATGGGTGCCGAAAAGCTCACCGGTTTGGGCGACATGCTGTTCTCCAAGGTCGACTGGGGCAAGCCCCGCCGTATCCAGGGCTGCTTTGTCTCGGACGATGAAATCAACGAGATTGTCGAGTTCGTCAAGTCGCAGAGCGAGCCCGACTACCACGAGGAGATCCTGTCTGCCGTGGCGCCCGCTTCCATGTCCATGGCGGGTGGCGGCGGCATCGTCCGTACCGGAGTCGCCGAGCCGCAAGACGATGATCCGCTCATCTGGGAAGCCGCCCATATTGTGGTGGATTCGCAGCTTGGCTCCACATCTGGCCTGCAACGCCGCCTGAAGGTTGGCTATGCGCGTGCCGGGCGTATTATGGACATGCTGGAAGAAAAGGGTGTCGTCGGCCCGCCCGACGGTTCCAAGCCGCGCGAGGTCCTGTTGGACGAGGAGGGGCTTGCCGCGCTGGAATCTGTCGACGCCGAGATGGTACGTGAAGATCGTGAGTTTGGAGGATTCTGATGGCTGCACGCTTTGGTGACATGCTGCTCGAGCAGCGTCGCCGAATGGGCCTTTCCATTCAGCAGGTCGCCAACACCATCAAAATCAGGCCGCAGATCATCGAGTTTTTCGAGACCGGTAACTTTGCTTCGATGCCGCCGCGCGGCTATGCGCAGGGCATGATTTCGAGCTATGCTCGCTTTTTGGGCCTCAATCCGCGCGAGGTCGTCAATGCCTACTTTGACGACCTGATGGCATACGAACGCGAGACGTCCCAGCAGGGCGGTCGTTTTCAGGACGCCGCTGGCTACGTCAATTCGCGCTCCTCGGTCGATAACGGGCGCTTCCTGATGGTTCAGGGCGGTCGTTCGACCCGCTATGGACAGCGTCCTCAGCAGGCCGGTTATATTACCGAGACGGGTTCGGGCGAGGAGATTCGCTCACAGCGTGACCGGTTCCGCAGTACGCCGATGCCTGAGGACCGTGCGCTTCCCGCTGCCCGCGGCGTGGCGCGTGACCCTCGTGCCGGCTACGGCGACGGCGGCTATTCCGATCGCGGTTACCGTGGTGCCTCTACGGGACGCTCTCGCGGTGGCTATGCGGATGCCGATACCACGCAGGTAACGCCGCGTCTTCGCTCTCAATCACAGCCGTATGGCCAGCGCTCTTCGGCTTCGCGTTCGGGCCAGCGTGGCTATCAAGGCCGCGGTGAGCTTGCGCCCCGCTCGGGTCAGCGCAGCCTTCAGGGCCAGGGCGGCTATCGCGGCCGTTCCGATAGCAATCGCGGCCGTATGCCTCAGGGAGGCGGCCGCAGCAGTTCCGGTCGTGGACGCGGCGGATCCCGTACTCCTCAAAACAACGGGCTCGATCCGCGTATCGTCTACGCCGGCATCGGTGCCGTGGTGTTGCTGCTGATTGTGCTCATCGTGGTGCTTCTGCGCGGCTGCGCATCTTCGGCGCCCGAGACCACGCCCGAGACGCCCGCTGCTACCAAGACGACGACCAAGAAGTCTTCTAAGAAGTCCGAAACGGTCGACGAGGACGAAGACACCGATGAGGCGACGGATGAGTCGACTGATTCGGACGCTACTAAGACGACGGCCAAGAAGGAAGAGAACGAGGTCACGAAGGTCAAAGTCTCCGCTGCCAAGGGAAAGACCGCGTGGATTGAGGTCAAGGTTGACGGCAAGTCGGTCTATGGCGCCCAGGCGACTGGCCCCTTTGAGCAGGAGTACACGCCCGAGTCCTCAATCGAGATCACCACGTCCAAGCCTTCCGATGTCACCGTTACCAAGAACGGTGAAAAGGTTCGTTACGATACTAAGACCTCGGGCGTGGCGCGTGTGACGATCACCGTTCCCAAGAAGGAGACGTCTGATTCCGAGAATGGTGAAAGTTCTGATGGTACCGACACCACCGATGGTACCGATACCACCGACGGTACCGATGCCCAGTCCACGGATGGCGCCGATACCGCAACTGACGGTCAGACACCCACCGATTCTACCGACAATTCGTACGATAGCTACTAGGCCGCTCGTACGCGAAAGGAAACATCATGGCTAAAGATTCCAGCTTCGACGTCGTGTCCGAGGTCAACATGCAAGAGGTCGACAACGCCTTCCAGCAGACCACGCGCGAGATTTCCCAGCGCTATGACCTTAAGGATTCCGGCGCCACGATCGAGCTTTCGAAGGGCGACAGGCTCTTTACGATTAACGCCCCGGCCGATTTTGTCTCCAAGCAGATTATCGACGTGCTGAGCTCCAAGCTCATCAAGCGCGGCATCGACCTCAAGGCTGTCTCGTGGGATGCTCCGCAGGCGGCATCGGGCGGCACCGTGCGCGTGCTCGGCCATATCGTCGAGGGTATCGACCAGGCGACCGCCAAGAAGATCAACAAGGACATCAAGGACCAAAAGCTCAAGGTCAAGGTGACCATCGAGGCCGACAAGCTGCGTGTTTCCTCTGCTTCGAAGGACGCGTTGCAGACCGTGATCCAGTTCCTGCGCGATCAGGACTACGGCCAGCCGCTGCAGTTCACCAACTACCGCTAATATCAATCGAAAGGACCGCTCTCCAACATGGATACACCGTTGGGCTCCGTGCTCTACATCACCCTCGGGTGCGCTAAGAACGAGGTTGACACCGACCGCATGCGTTCTCTTTTGACCGCCGCGGGCTACGAGGAGGCATTCGACCCGCAGGATGCCGATATCGTCATCGTCAATACATGCTCGTTCCTCGCCTCCGCAACGTCCGAGAGCATCGAGACCACGCTCGAGCTCGCCAACGAGGTTCAGGACGGTGTTCGTTCTTGCCCCATCGTTATGTGCGGCTGCGTGCCGTCGCGCTATGGCGATGACCTGCCTGACGAGCTGCCCGAGGTCGCTGCCTTTGTGAAGGCCGACGAGGAAGACGGCATCGTGGCGGTCATCGATGGCGTGCTGGGTGTCGAGCGTGAGATTGCAGCCTATATCCCGCAGGTCAAACGTACCGTCGAGGGTGCTGTCGCCTACGTCAAGATTTCCGATGGCTGCAACCGCTTCTGCAGCTTCTGCATGATTCCCTATATCCGCGGTCGCTATCATTCGCGCAATGCCGAGAGCATCATCTCCGAGGTGCGCGACCTGGTTGCCGGCGGTGTGCGCGAGATCGTGCTGATCGGCCAGGACACGGGCATCTGGGGTACCGACTTTGCCGACGAGGACGTCGCCGATGGGTCGCCGCGCAATCTGGCGCAGCTGCTGCGTGCCGTCGCCGAGGCCGTGCGCCCGCACAACGTCTGGGTCCGCGTGCTCTATCTGCAGCCCGAGGGCATGACTGACGAACTCATCGAGACGATTCGCGATACGCCCGAGGTGCTGCCCTATATCGATATCCCCGTGCAGCACTGCGACGCGCGCATTCTCAAGGCCATGCGTCGCTCCGGTTCGCGCCAGGAGCTTGAGGATCTGTTCCGCGACCTTCGCGAGCGTATCCCCGGCATCGTGATTCGTTCCACGGCCATGGTCGGCTTCCCGACCGAGACCGACGACGAGTTCCGCGACCTTATCGACTTTATGGACACCGTCGGCTTTGACTACACGAGTGTCTTTGCCTACTCGCAGGAGGAGGGCAGCCTGGCCGCTAAGATGGAGGGTCAGGTCGACGAAGAGATCAAGCTCGAGCGCGCCCAGGAGGCCATGGACCTGGCCGAGTCGCTCGGTTTTGCCGCCACCGCCGCACATGTGGGCGAGCGCGCCCAGGTAATCGTCGACGGTATCGAAGAGACCGAGGATGGCGCCGAGCTGATCGGCCATGCCTGGTTCCAGGCGCCCGATTCCGATGGCGCGGTGCATCTGGACGCCAGCGAGGCGTCCGTGGGCGATATTCTGACCGTCGAGTTTACCGATAGCTTCTGCTATGAGCTTATCGGTCATGTTGTGGAGTAGGAGTGCGTCGTGGCTAACGAGAGCAATAAGGAACTGACGAGTGTCTGGACGCCCGCCAACATCGTGACGTGCGTTCGCATCGTCTTTATCCCGGTGTTCATGATTGTGTCGGCGCTTTCTCACACGAGTGTTGCCGGTACGGATTGGAGCACCTTCGACGGCCCGCTCGCCGCTGCTGCCTTCATTCTGTATGTGATCCTGTCGTGCACCGATAAGGTCGACGGTTATCTGGCGCGTTCGCGCAACGAGATCACCGACTTCGGTAAGTTCTTGGACCCCATCGCCGATAAGCTGCTCGTGTTCTCGGCCCTGCTGCTGTTCTTGGATTTTGGCGCGGTGACCGTGTGGTCCGTGTTCATTATCCTGTTCCGTGAGCTTCTGGTGAGCGCCCTTCGCATGGTCGCGAGTGCGGCCGGTGTGGTCGTTGCGGCCGATAAGCTCGGCAAGTACAAGACGGCAACCACGATGGTCTCCATTTGCGGTTACCTGTGCGTTTTTGCTATGGCCGGCTTGCACCTTGGCCCGGTGGCGCTGACGCTCGGCATCTACTCGGTGTCGCGCTTCCTGTACGCCGTTGCCGTTGTCCTGACCGTTATCTCGGGCGCCCAGTACTTCTGGAACTGCCGCAAGATCGTCTTTTCGGTCTAGGTCCTGGTGGGTATGACGGACTCTTTTGAGCAGATTTCCGCACATAACGAGGAACTGGCGCGTGATATTGTCGAGCGCGCGAGCGCTCGGGGCGTGACGGTTTCGACGGCTGAGTCGCTGACGGCGGGTATGATCGCCTCGACGATTGCCGATATCCCGGGCGCCTCGGCGGTGCTTCGTGGCGGTGCGGTGACCTATTGCGATGAGATTAAGCATCGTGTTCTTGGTGTTGAGCAGGAGACGCTCGACCGCTTTACCGCGGTGTCGCATCAGACCGCGCGCGAGATGGCGGTGGGTTCGCTGGAGCTGTACCAGAGCGATATTGCAGTGAGCGCAACGGGTTATGCCGGCCCCGGCGGTGGCACTGAGGACGATCCGGCGGGCACTTTCTATATTGGCTGGGCGCATCGTTCCGCCGATGGGGGCGTGCCGGTCGTGGACTCTGTGCGCTGCCACTATGAGGGTGACCGTTCGTGTGTTCGTGCCCATGCGGTCACGGAGGCATTGGGTCGCATTGCCCTTGTGCTCAACTCTATGGAATAGACGTGTTTTAAGGGGCCTCCGAGCCCCTTAATTGTGGAGATAGGGACCTTAGGCTCATTTGGCGTTTGTGCTGGTTGTAGATGTATTTTTGCCTGCCTTGTTCATATTTGGTCCTTTGTGGTCAAGCATTTGGTCAGTGTTTGGTCGGCGTTTGGTTGGGTTTTGGAAAGACCGCCTGCATATGATTGGCCTGAACGGTTGACCACGAACAGCCGTTCGTTTATTATCGATGCAGGTTGTTAAGAGGAGGGCTATTCATGGCCAAGAATTCAGGTCCCGTACGTACCGTTCATGCTCGCACGACGGGTAAAGAGCGCGATGAGATGATCGCCACCACCAAGGCCGAGATCGAGAAGAAATTCGGCCAGGGTTCCATCATGAGGTACGGCGACGGTGGTCCCGAGCTCGAGGTCGAGGCCATTCCCACGGGCGCCCTGGCCCTCGATGCCGCGCTGGGTATCGGCGGCGTGCCGCGCGGCCGTATCGTCGAGATTTACGGTCCTGAGTCCTCCGGTAAGACGACGCTTTCGCTCGAGATCCTGGCCGAGGCCCAGGCAATGGGTGGCGTTGTGGCATTTATCGATGCCGAGCACGCGCTTGATCCCACGTATGCCGCGCGCATCGGCGTGGATATCGACGAGGTGCTCATTTCCCAGCCCGATACGGGCGAGCAGGCGCTCGAGATTGTTGACATGCTCGTGCGTTCCGGCGCCATCGATGCCATCGTTGTTGACTCCGTCGCCGCGCTGACCCCGCGTGCCGAGATCGAGGGAGAAATCGGCGACACTACGGTCGGTCTTCAGGCTCGCCTGATGAGCCAGGCGCTCCGCAAGCTCGCCGGCTCGCTGTCCAAGTCCAACACGACGTGCATCTTCATTAACCAGCTGCGTGAGAAGATCGGCGTCATGTTCGGCAACCCCGAGACCACGACGGGCGGCCGCGCCCTTAAGTTCTTCTCTTCGGTGCGTATCGACATTCGCCGCATCGACAGCATTAAGCTTAAGGACGAGGTTATCGGTAACCGCGTGCGCGCCAAGGTCGTTAAGAACAAGGTGGCAGCTCCGTTCCGTTCTGCTGAGTTCGACATCATGTACGGTACGGGCATCTCTAAGGAGGGCTCGATTCTGGACATGGCTGTCGAGTGCGGCATTTGCAAGAAGATGGGCTCCTGGTTTGCCTATGGCGAGGATAAGCTCGGCAACGGTCGCGAGGCCGCCAAGGCGTTCCTGCGCGAACACCCCGATTGTGCCGACGAGATTGAGCATAAGGTCCGCCTTGCCTGTGGACTTGAGTTTGATGACGATGCTCCGTCCGAGGTCGAGCTGACCGATCAGCCTGCGCCTGAGGAGTTTGACGAGCTTTACGCCATCGATGGTTCCGCCATGCTCGATGATGACGACGAGTAGCGGTTACGCTCATGTCGTATACGGTGACCGAGGCCACGGTCGTCTTTCCCGATAAGAAGGCGGCCTCCTCGTTCTCGAGCGGGTATGCGTCCAAAAAGCCTTGCGCACATATCGATTGTGAGCTTGAGGGCGGTTTTGAGCGGTCCATTTGGATTCCCGTGCGGGTCGCGCGGCTGTATGTCAAAAACCGCCCCGATCTTCCCTGTGATTGGGACAACTTTCGTGAGGCGGTGCAGCTCATCGAGCGTAAATGTGCACTTACCATGGTGACCGAGATGCTATCGCGCCGCGACCATGCGACGGGTGAGGTCCGTGACAAGCTGGCTCGCTACGGCTTTCACCAGCCTGCGATCGATTTCGCCGTCGAGCGCGCCACCGAGTATCACTTTTTAGACGAGAACCGCTTTTGCTCGTACTTTATCGAGGAGCGCAAGCGGCGCGGTTGGGGACAGCGCAAAATCGAGACCGAGCTCAAGCGCCGTCATGTCGTGCTCGATGACATTCCCGGTTATCCCGAGGATTATTTTGCCGTCGAAGACGATTTGGCGCGTGCGTCAGCCCTGCTCGCCAAGCGGCGTGTTCCAGAGACGCGCGGATTCGAAAAACTGGTTCGTTTTTTGATGGGCAAGGGCTTTTCGTATCACATCGCCGCCGATGCTGTTAAGGCGCGTCTCGATGCCGAACGCGAGGAATGTGCAGTTTAGGCGTATGCGCTTTGTGGCCCTGCCGTTCACCGCGTTTTAGCCGCCGTGCTGGGGCCATTTATTTGACAGTTGTTGTGGTTCAACGTACGATAAACACTGTCATTTGCTTTGTGATATGTGCTCATCTGTGATGAGTTTGTTTATATGTTTATCTGTATCCGACCCGCATAAGCTGCGCCCATATTACTCAAATGTCGCGAGCCGTTCGTAAGGACGGTTCGCTTTGTTGTGTAACGAATCCATAAAAAGGAGTGAGCATGCCTATCATCGCAGCGCTCGTTGGCATCGTTTTGGGTGCCATCGCCGCCATTGCCTACATGCGCACCGCCAAGCAGGGTAGTCTTCACGAGGCCGACGAAAAGATCCAGTCGGCACACGCACAGGCTGAGTCCCTGATCGGTGATGCTAAGCGTCAGGCCGAGACCCTCAAAAAAGAGGCTCTGCTCGAGGCTAAAGAGCAGATCATCAAGAACAAGCAGGCCGCCGAGGCCGAGGACAAGCAGCGTAAGAGCGAGATTCGTACGCTCGAGAACCGTGTGATGCAGCGCGAGGAGTCCCTTGATCGCCGAAACGACGCTCTCGACAAGCGTGAGCACCAGCTGTCCAGCCAGGCCGGTCAGGTCGAGAAGCGCTCCCGCGAGCTTGAGGAGCTCTGCGCCAAGCAGACCTCCGAGCTCGAGCGTATCGCCGACCTGACCCGTGAGGACGCCCACAAGGAGCTCCTCGATAAGGTTCGCGGCGAGGTCACCCACGAGGCTGCCACGATCATTCGCGAGTCCGAGCAGCAGGTTCGCGCCGAGTGCCACAAGACCGCCCAGGAGATTCTGTCCCTGGCGATTCAGCGCTGCGCTGCCGACCACACAGCCGAGGTCACCGTTACCTCCGTGCACATTCCCTCTGATGACCTCAAGGGCCGTATCATCGGTCGCGAGGGTCGCAACATCCGGACCTTCGAGCAGGTTTCCGGCGTCAACCTCGTGATCGACGACACGCCTGAGACCGTCGTTCTTTCGAGCTTCGACCCGGTCCGTCGTGAGACCGCCCGTGTTGCCCTCGAGAACCTCATCGCCGACGGCCGCATTCACCCCGCCCGCATTGAGGAGATGTATCACAAGGCTGCCGACCTGGTTCAGCAGCGCGTGCGCGAGGCTGGCGAGCAGGCTGCCTTTGATACCGGTATCCACGACCTGCACCCCGAGATCGTCAAGACCCTTGGTGCCCTGCGCTACCGTACCTCGTTTGGTCAGAATGTGCTTCAGCACTCCCTCGAGGTCTCTGATCTGTGCGGCGTGATGGCTTCCGAGCTTGGCCTGGACGTTGTGACCGCTAAGCGCGCCGGCCTGCTGCACGACCTGGGCAAGGCAATCGACCACGACGTCGAGGGCCCGCATGCCGTCATCGGCGCCGAGCTTGCCCGCCGTTATGGCGAGAAGCCCGTTATCGTTCACGCTATCGAGGCTCACCATGCCGATGTCGACCCCAACACGGTGCTCGATGTCCTGGTACAGGCCGCCGATGCCGTCTCCGCCTCTCGCCCCGGTGCCCGTCGCGAGTCTGCCGAGAACTACATCAAGCGTCTTGAGAAGCTCGAGGAGATTGCCAACTCCCATGAAGGCGTCGAGCGTACCTATGCCATGCAGGCTGGTCGCGAGGTCCACGTCATGGTTCAGCCGGACAAGATCTCCGATGCCCAGTCCACGGTCCTGGCTCACGATATCGCCCATCAGATCGAGGAAGAGATGGAGTATCCCGGTCAGGTGCGCGTCGTCGTGATTCGCGAGAGCCGCGCTGTCGATATCGCTAAATAACATGAGCGACGCGAACGAGCTCATCTCATTTATCGCGTCGATGTCGGGGGAGGGCAACCTTCGCGTCGAGGAGAACCTTGGCGAGGGGTATGTCCGCCTCCGCGTTTCGGAGGCCGAGCGGCGCCAGGCAAAACACGACATTCAGCATGTCGAGGATATCGTCATCGAAATGCTCCGTAATGCTCGCGATGCCGGCGCCGACAAGGTCTATCTCGCCACGACCAAGGAAGATGGCGTCCGCACGCTTGTCTTTCTGGATAACGGTTCGGGCGTTCCGCAGGATATGCAAGAGCGAATCTTCGATGCCCGCGTTACCTCCAAGCTCGAGAGCATGAAGATGGACCGTTGGGGCGTTCACGGTCGTGGCATGGCATTGTTTTCGATCAAGCAGAACACCGACGAGGCCCGTGTGGTCACGTCCGGCATCGATCTTGGTTCAGCCTTTAAGGTGAGCGTTGCAGCCGACCGCCTCAGTGAGCGTGCCGATCAGTCCAGCTGGCCCCAGGCCGTCAAGGATGAGGACGGACGTTATGTCTGTGCTCGCGGCCCGCATAATATTATTCGCGCTGCCTGTGAGTTTGCGCTCGAGGAGCTGCGTGGTTGCGATGTCTATCTTGGTTCTCCGTCTGAGATTGCCGCGACCCTTTATGCTCAGGCGTCAAGTCGGCTCGATACGTCTCGTCTCCTGTTTATTGATGACGAGAGCGAGCTTCCGGTTGTCGATCGTTTAGGCCTTGCCTCTGATGCCGAGGACTTTATCCGTATCTGCTCGGGTTTGGGTCTTGAGATGTCTGAGCGCACGGCCCATCGCATTTTGGCAGGGCAGATTAAGCCCGTTCGCGGTGTGACTGCGCGTCTGCTGCGCGAGCGTGATTCGTCCTCGCATGCGCCGGCTCCTGTCGATCTCGCGAAGGATCGTCGCGGGCTACGTATTGCCAAGGATGACATGGCACAGTTTTCGCGTGCTATGGAGCGCGACTTTAATGACCTTGCCGCCCGGTACTATCTCAACCTTTGCGGCGACCCAAAGATTCGTGTTTCGCGTGATCGAATCACCGTGACCTTCGATCTTGCCAAAGAGGAATAGTGCCTTTACCGAGTCCACTCGGTACGATAAAGTTATTGCAGTTAAAACGTACTTTTAAACGCAGGAGTTTCTTCATGGATTGCCTGAAGGTATCAAGCAAATCATCGCCCGCGTCCGTTGCCGGCGCCATCGCCGGCATGGTCAAGGATGGTGTACCCGTCAACATCCAGTGTGTCGGCGCCGGTGCGGTCAACCAGGCCATTAAGGCCGTGGCTATCGCGCGCGGTTTTTTGATTCCAACCGGTTTTGATATTTCCTGCGCGCCCGTGTTCTCTGACATCCTCATTAACGGGGAGTCGCGCACGGCCATCCGCCTTTCTATCTACGTTCACCAGATCAATCGAGCTGCTATGGATAACGTCGTCATGGATGATGTTAAGCCTGTGGCATAGCTTCTGCTTGCCTCGATTCGCCTCCCTTCCATCGTTAGGACTTATGCACATGGACCAGCGTTCCGTACGCGATATTCTTGCCGGTAAAACCTACTTTATCCGCACCTTTGGCTGCCAGATGAATCAGCACGATTCCGAGCGCGTGAGCGGTCTGCTCGATTCGTATGGTTGCCTCATGGCGCTCGATCCCGAGCATGCCGATATCGTTGTCTTCATGACATGCTGTGTGCGTGAGGCCGCCGATACTCGCCTGTACGGTCAGTGCAATTCCTGCAAAAGCCTGCCGCCTTCGCCTTCGGGCAAGCGTGTGGTTGCCGTGGGCGGCTGCATTGCGCAGCGTGATGGCGAGGGCCTGCTCACCAACGTCGATAACGTCAATGTCATCTTTGGCACGCATTCTATCGCACATGTGGCCGAGCTCATTGCCGAGGCGTTCCTTGACGGCAAGCGTCATATCCGCACCAATGAGCATGAGGATACGGATGCCATGAGCATGCCGTGGCATCGCGAGACCCAGTATCACGCCTGGGTGCCCATCATGACGGGCTGCAATAATTTCTGCACCTATTGCATCGTGCCGTACGTGCGCGGTCGCGAAAAGAGCCGCCCCTTCGAGGAGATTGTCGACGAGGTGACTGGTTTGGTGCGCCAGGGCGTGCGTGAGATTACGCTGCTGGGCCAAAACGTTAACTCATATGGTCGCGATCTGTTTGGCAAGCCGCGTTTTGCCGATCTGCTACGTGCCGTTGGCGATACGGGCGTGGAGCGCATCTTCTTTACGTCTTCGCATCCCAAGGATCTGCTGCCCGAGACCATCGACGCCATGGCCGAGACGCCTGCTGTTATGCCGCAGCTGCACTTGGCCGTCCAGTCGGGCTCGACGCGCATTCTCAAGGAAATGAATCGCCGTTATACACGCGAGGACTATCTGGGCCTGGTCGATCGCATTCGCAACCGGATGCCCGATATCGCGCTCTCGACCGACATCATCGTTGGCTTCCCGGGCGAGACTGAAGAAGACTTTGAGCAGACGCTCTCACTTGCCGAGACGGTCCGCTATGCCCAGGCCTATACCTTCATCTATTCCAAGCGCGCCGGTACCCCGGCCGCAGAGATTGACGATCCTACGCCGCATGAGGTTATTCTCGAGCGTTTCAACCGCCTGGTTAAGGTTATCGAGACTACGGCACACGAGTATAACCAGGGTGAGCTTCATACTGTGGTGCCGGCGCTCATTGAGGGAACGAGTAAAAAGAACGACGCGGTCCTGCTGGGCAAGAGTCCCAAGAATCAGACCGTGCATGCGCCTATCCCCGAGGGTTACAGCATCGATCAGCTTGTTGGCAAGATCGTTGATGTTGACGTTGACGTTGCCAAGACCTGGTATTTGTCCGGCTCCGTTGTGGGCGAGCCGCGCTAATGGTTTCTCCCAGGGCAGGTCTTTCCGCCGTTGCGATCGTCGGTCCGACGGCGGTTGGTAAGAGTGATGTTGCCGACCGTTTGGCAGCTCGTCTTTCGTCCGAAGTGCTGTCGTGCGATGCGATGCAAATCTATCGCGGCATGGACATCGGTACCGCAAAGATGGCGCCCGATGAGTGTACGGCGCCGCTGCGTCTTGTCGACATTGTAGAGCCGGGTGTGGCATATTCTGCTGCGCTTTATCAGGCTGACGCTCGCGCGCATGTTGAACGTCTCCTTGGTTCGGGTTGCCTGCCGGTTTTTTGCGGAGGTACGGGGCTGTATCTCAAGGCCGCCCTCGATGAGATGGACTTTCCCTCGGGTGAACTTGAGGACGATCGCCGTGCGGGCTATCAGGAGCTTGCCGAGCGTATTGGCGAGGAAGAACTGCATGCCCTGCTTGCCGAGCGCGACCCAGAATCGGCTGCTGTTATTCATCCCCATAACGTGCGCCGTGTGATTCGTGCGCTCGAGATGCATGATGATGGTATCTCCTATGCACAGCAAAAAAGTCAGTTTAGTGTTCCGCGCGAGCATTATCATGCTCTATGGTTTGGTCTGACGCGTAATCGCGAGGTGCTCTACGAGCGCATTAACCTGCGTGTCGATCTGATGTTTGAACAGGGTCTTGTTGATGAGGTTCGCGGTCTTATGGACCAGGGGCTGGGAGATGCCCTGACTTCGATGCAGGCAATTGGCTATAAAGAGATCATTGATGCTTTCAATGGCGTGATTTCTATGGATAAGGCTCGCGAACTCATCAAGATGCGTTCGCGTCGCTATGCCAAACGTCAGCTTTCGTGGTTTAAACGCGATGACCGCATCGTGTGGTTCGATATGGACGAGTTTACGATCGATGAGGTCGTTGAGGACATCCTGCATCGTATTGAGGCTGCCTAATGGCCCGTTTCCCCCTTGTTCCCACGGCACCCGAGCCCGAGCGTGCCATATTAGTTGGTGTTGAGTGGCGCGACAATGCGTGGCCGCTCGATCGTTCGCTTGACGAGCTTGAGCGCCTGGCCCATACGGCTGGCGCCCAGTGCGTAGCGCGTTTGTCACAGCGTCTGGTCAAGCCGTATCCAAAATCGTTTATCGGCTCCGGTAAGGTTGAGGAGCTTTGCGGGCTCGTGCATCGTATGGATGTCGATGTTGTTATCTTCGACGACGATTTATCGCCCTCGCAGCAATCCTATTTGGAGAAAGCCGTGGGCGAGCCGGTAAAGATTATCGATCGTACAGCACTGATTCTGGATATCTTTGGCCTGCATGCTCAGACGCGTGAGGGACGCCTGCAGGTACAGCTGGCGCAGCTTCAATATCTGTTGCCTCGTCTGCGCGGCATGTGGAGCCATCTTGCCAAGGAGCAGACGCGCGGCGGCATCGGTTCGCGCTTTGGTCAGGGCGAAAGTCAGCTCGAGGTTGACCGTCGCTTGATTCGCAATAAGATTGCCGCGCTTCGTCGTGAGCTTAAGCAGGTTGAACAGCGTCGCGATGTCCAGTCCAAGAGCCGCATTGAGTCACCGGCGTTTCGCGTCGCGTTAGCCGGTTATACCAATGCCGGTAAATCGACGTTGCTCAATCGCCTGACCGGCTCTACGGTACTTTCGCAGGACAAGCTGTTTGCTACGCTCGACCCGACGACGCGTTCGTATCGCCTGCCCGGCGGTCGCGGCATGACGATTACCGATACCGTCGGCTTTATTCAAAAGCTACCGCATGGTCTCGTCGATGCCTTTAAATCGACGCTGTCCGAGGTGTTGGGTGCCGATCTAATTCTCAAAGTCGTAGATGCGTCTGACGAGGACTATGAGCGACAGCTGGAGGCTGTCGACCGCGTGCTTGATGAGATCGGCGCTGGAGAGCGCCTAACGCTGACCGTATTCAATAAAATCGATCTTCTCGATAGCGTTGATCGATTGAGTTTCCGTCGTCGCTATCCCGAGGCCGTGCTGTTCTCGGCCCAGACGGGCGAGGGGCTTGACGATCTCGTCGACCGTATTGCTCGTGAGGCGGCTGCCACCGATGTGTTGCTCTCCGCTGATATCCCGTATCGCGAGGGCGCCCTCATCACGCTGGTGCATGAACAGGGAACCCTTTTGCACGAGGAATATCTTGAGGGCGGCGTTCGTATTGTTGCGAAGCTGCCGGCTCGTATCGCGCCGCGGCTCAAGCGTTATCGCACCGAGTAGACGAGCTCCAAAAAGCCCAGAATAATGGGCTGATGCAGTAGATAAAAGGGGAGTGCGTGACGTCCAAGGCTGGCGAGCGCCGGGATGGGATTGGCGTAGGCCCAGCTAGGGACGGTCTTATCGATTCCCTTCGCTATGTGTGCGGCGAAGTATCCTGCAAGATACATAAAGAAAAACGGGATGATGGGGTAGTAATCACCTGAGACAAACCCAGGGCTCGGAAATCCCAGCCACGCCAAGTAGGGGACAGGGTAGATCGTTTTGGGGATGCTCCAGGTGAGGGCAAACAACAAAAGGCATAGGGACATGCCCCATCTCGCCGATATCTTCTTAAGGACGGGATCGGTCAACGCCACGATGCCGGTACATGCGGCCATGCAGTAGATGATGCCAAAATTAACCGAATCGTCTACTGAGACAAGTGTTGTTGCCAACCAGACGACGAGTGCTGCTAAGGCGTATTTGGCGGCACGTTTGATATTGTTGCGCGAAAGGGTGCACATCCAACCCGCGATAAACAAAAATACCCAGCTGATGCTGGCGCGCCAGATGTCTTGAAAGACAGTCTGGGTAAACCAGGGCATATCCCAGCCGTACAGGTAGGCGAGATCGTAGCAAGCGTGAAAACCTGCCATTGAAATCATCGTAAACCCGCGGACGGTATCAAAGATAGTGATGCGTTTTTGCATTACGAGAACCGGCGCATCAAGCCGACGACTTTGCCCAAGATAACGGGATTCGTTGCATAGATAGGCTCCATGGTGTCATTCTCGGGCTGCAGGCGTACGCGTCCCTGCTCCTTGTAGAACGTCTTGACGGTCGCTGAACCATCAATCATGGCCACGACAATTTCGCCGTTCATGGCACTCTTTTGTTCACGGACGATGATGTAATCGCCATTGAAGATGCCGACATTGATCATTGAGCTCCCATGCACCTCAAGGATAAAGGAACCCTGATCGGTGGCGATTTCGGTCGGGATAGTAAAAGTGTCTTCGATATTCTGTTCGGCCAGAATGGGAATCCCAGCCGCGACGCGACCAACGAGCGGTAGCGAGACCGTTCCGCGAGGTGCGGTGGGCTCGTCAGATTTAGAAATTGAGACAGAGGAACCGTCCTCGTTAAAGAGTTCCAGGGCGCGCGGTTTGGTGGCATCGCGCTTGAGTAGCCCGCGCGCCTCCAGGGCAGATAGATGGGCGTGCACGGTGCTGGGGGAGGAAAGGCCCACGGCAGAAGCCATCTCGCGCACGCTGGGCGGATAACCTTTCTCCTGCTGATATTCCTTGATGAAGTCGTAAATTTGCTGCTGACGCTTGGTAATTTTGCGAGCCATCAGGGCGTCCTCTCTACCCATGTCAAACAAATGTTCGAATTTTGCTTGACAGGAACAACTGTTCGAAGATAATATTAACCGAACATTCGTTCTCGCGCTAGACATTTTTGTCCGCGCGGCTTGATAAAACTGTTCTCAGCAAAACACGCGAGAGGAGAACATGATGAACGCAACGAATATGGTCCAGGGAAACCTCGCCCTTAAGCTCGAGACGCCTGCCGCGCCCGCTTTTACTGTTGTCAAGGGTGGACGTTCCGGTTATCAGCCTTTGCCCGTAAAGTCTGCTCGCACTCAGTATGCTGTTGCCGCGCCGACTCCCGCTGCCCTGAAGGTCTCGACGATTGTTGCCGTCGCCGTTGCGCTCACGCTCTTTTTTGTCCTCGCTACGTCGGTCTTTAGCGCTCGTCACGCCGCGTATGCCGAGTCCGTTTCCAACGTTACCTACGAGACCATTCGCGTTCAGCCTGGTGATTCTCTTTGGTCGCTTGCCGAGGAATATCCAATCGAAGGCCTTTTCACGCAAGAGACTTCCGACATGATCCGTAACGTCAATCATCTGGAGCATGGTTCGCTCGCCGCCGGTGCGCATCTTAAGGTTCCTACTCGTTCGTAATCATTATCGCGCTGCGCATGGTACCCTTGTTATCGTTTAAGAGGAGGTACCATGCGCTGTCCCAAATGCGGCAAGGCACATACCCGTGTCGTTGATTCCCGTATGCAGGAGTCAAATAACACCATTAAGCGCCGTCGCGAATGTTGCTCGTGTAACTACCGCTTTACAACGTTCGAGCGATGTGAAGATCCAATCGAGGTTATTAAGTCAGACGGAACCAAGCAGCGGTTCGATCGCAATAAGCTGCTCGTCGGCTTGATGCGCGCCACCATCAAGCGCGATATCGACACTAAGAAGCTCAATGAGATTATCGACGATATCGAGGTCGAGCTGCGCTCTCGCACGCTGACGGCCGTTACGTCGCATGAGTTGGGTGACATGGTGCTCAAGCGCTTGGCCAAGATCGATAAGGTGGCGTACATCCGCTTTGCCTCGGTCTACCGCGATTTCAAAGACGTCGATGAGTTTCTGCAAGAGCTCGACAAGCTAAGGTGATTCCATGTCCTGCATTACCGTCAACATAAAGCGTCTCGACCCCACCGTCGAGCTTCCCAAATACGCCCATCCCACCGATGCCGGCTTGGATCTGCGCTCCAACGAGGACTGCGTCCTGAAGCCCTTCGAACGTCGTCTGGTCTCTACCGGGCTGGCCATCGCCCTGCCCGATGGCTACGCCGGCTTCGTCCAGCCCCGCAGCGGCTTGGCCATCAAGCAGGGCCTGTCTATAGTCAATACGCCGGGCCTCATCGACGCCCACTACCGAGGAGAACTCAAGGTTATCCTCATCAACCTGGATCCCTCCAACAACATCCAAATCAACAAAGGCGACCGCATAGCCCAACTCGTCATCCAAGAAGTCCCCACGGTCAACCTCATAGAGGTAGACGAACTAGACAAAACCGACCGAGGAGTCGGCGGTTTCGGTTCTAGCGGCGTATTGTAATGTCCGCTCACCCGTGGGAGGCCCCTATATATCATTCCATGCTCAAACATTCTCGCTGCGCTGCGAAACTGCGCGTGGAACGATATATAGGGACCTCCCACGGGTGAGCTACGTTTGCATGCTTGCAACTACCGTGTATCTTCGCTGGTAACCGTTAGCATTAATCAATTGGTAAGCCGGTGCGACAAGGGGATTTCTCCTTTGTCGCACCGGCTTACCAGTTGGATTTCAATTTGTTTTCAAGCATGAAGCCTCCCGTCCGGGACTCACCCATATCGTTCCACGCGCAGTTTCGCAGCGAGCGCAGCGAAGCGAGAATGTTTGAGCATGGAATGATATGGGTGAGCCCCGGACGGGAGGGATTAGTGCGCCCTGCGAAGCGAGAATGTTTGAGCATGGAATGATATATGGGCGGCTTCCGCTGAGCGGCGGACCTTCGTCTACCTGATATGAGCGGGTTTTCCGCCCCAGTAGAAGCGGCAGAAGGCTCGTTTGCGCTTTTGGGGTTTGCCGGTTAGCTCCATGGTTGCGATGGCGATGTCCTCGGCTGCGTGGGGGCGGCGTAGTACTTCGCCGTTGATGAGTAGCGCTTTGAGCGACTCAGGGTGGTCGTGCAGGTGACGAAGCGTCACGATGAGCTCGCGTGCGGTGGTGACGTGCATGCTGGCGCCCATGCCGGTAAGCATCGTGGTGTTGGCCTTTTCCTGACCGTATGATTTGCCCAGCAGGATCATCGGCAGATGTGCGCATAGGCACTCGGTGACCGTGAGTCCGCCCGATTTGAGGATTGCCAGGTCGCAGCCGTGCATGAGGGCCGCCATGTCGTCCACGTAGTCCAGAACCGTGACGTTGTCGAGCTTCATGGCGTCGAAGAGCGTTTTGAGTCGGGTGGCGTATTCCTTATCCTTGCCCGGTAAAAAGACAAAGTGCATGTCCTCAAAGCTGCGTAAGAAGGGAAGCGTGTGGTCCATCGCGGCGCGAAAGCGGACGTAAGGCTGAGGCAAGCTGGCACCGGCCATAACCAGCACGACCGTCTTGTCTGCCGGCAAATTGAACTTTTTCAGCTCTTCCTCGCGATCGTAGTTTGAATCGAAACCGGCTCGGATGGGGATGCCCGTTATGCGGATCTTTGACTCGGGAACTTTGCGCGGGCGCAGCGTTTCGGCCATAAACTCGTTGGCCACGCAGAACAGGTCGGTGTCCTTGTGGGGCCAAAAGCCTTCGACTTCATAGTCTGTTGGTACGCAGATGACCGGATAATCGATACCCGTAATAACGCGGGCGCCCACGGCAACATTGGCTGCTGTGATGTGCGTTGCGACCACGGCTATAGGCCTGCGGCGACGAATATATTCGTTGAAGGCGGGGAACATAATTCGCGACCATGCCGTGCCGCCACCCCAGAGAAGATGCCCCGTAAGCGTATATCGCCAGGTCAGGTCGTAAATGGGGCGTGTGGCTCCCGTAAAAGAAGCCGCGGTCTTATTGCCGTCGAATTTAATACGTCCAAAATCAAGGATATCGAGCACTTCAATTTCAATATCCTCAGGGATTCCCTTGGTGCCGCGGATAAGGTCAAATGCTTGTGCAATCGCGTTGGCGGCGGCTTTGTGGCCCGATCCAACTGATGCGTGCACAATGGTTATTAGGGGTTTTTGTGCAGGTGAAACGGTCATTTGCTCCGGTTGGGGAGTAGCTTGCATCGGCAGGGGAGCGCTATTGCTCGTCTGCGTTTGATCCATCAATAACTCCCCTTCAGCTTTGTTACGCGATTTAACATTGTAGTGCATGAGTGTCATGTTCACGTAAATTTGGGTATGAGCGCAAAGAACGTCAATGTATCGACGAGAGGATATTCCATGACTACCGATCAGCCGATTGATGTTGCGATTATCGGTGGAGGCCCCGCGGGCTATGCTGCCGCCATTTACGCTGCGCGTGCCAACCTGACGACGACTGTGATTGAGCAGGGCATGTCGGGTGGACAGATCGCCACGACCAATGAAGTCGAGAACTATCCGGGCATTCCGCTCTTGAGTGGCGCCGAACTCGGCGAGCGTTTTCAGCAGCATGCAGAGGGCTTGGGAGCTCAGGTCGCATGGAGCATGGTTACGGGTATCGATTACGATGCCGATGCAGCGCTGTTTACGGTGCATCACGATATGGGTGATACGCTGGCCTCGAGCGTTATCGCTTGCATGGGTGCCACGCCGCGTCCGGCAGGTTTCGCTGGCGAGGATACGTATCGCGGTCGTGGCGTTTCATATTGCGCAACATGTGACGGCATGTTCTTCCGCGGCAAACAGGTCTTTGTAATCGGTGGTGGCAATTCGGCATGCGAAGAGGCACTGTTCCTGTCAGACATTGCCAGCAGTGTGACCATCGTCTTGCGTCGCGATCAGTTCCGTGCACCTGATGGCGTTGTTCAGAAAGTACTCGAAAAGGACAATATTACAATTAGGTACCAAACTAGTATTGTTGAACTTTCTGGTGAAGCGATGCCAACGACGATCGCCTTTAAGGACAATGCATCCGGGGAAATTCATTCCGAGTCATTTGAGCCTGGCTCGTTTGGCATTTTTGTCTTTGCCGGCACGCAACCCCATACCGAGCTTGTTGAGCATCTCGTCGATTTGGCGCCTGATGGCGGCATTCTAACTGATGAATCTATGGCGACCCGCACGCCAGGTCTATTTGCCGCTGGCGATATCCGTTCCAAGCGTTTACGCCAGGTTGTGACCGCCGTTTCTGATGGAGCCATAGCGGCAACCAGCGCATACGCATTTCTTCGTGGATAAGTACGATAATATATCTTATGTAAGGTTGTTATCTTTAAACAAAGTGGCTGGACGGTGCTTCAATGTGTTGTCCAGCCACTTTTACTTACCGGTTATGTGGTATGCAAAACTAGATTATCTAGAATACAATATAGCTTATGAACGGAGGATCCTTATGAACCACGCCAAACGCGTTATCCCGATGTCCGATACATCGGTCAGCATTAAGCCTGAGGATATTCAACCCACTGTGCTGCCCGATGCATTTATTCAGTCCGATATCGTGCGCAAACTCAATACGTTGAGTCTGCCGCGCTATAACCAGTTGCCCAATGTGACACTCTACCGCGACCAGGTTATTGAGTATGTTGCGCTGTGGATGGAGCCGCTGTCCATTTGCGTTGAGCAGCCTATCATTACGCCATCGATGATCAATAACTATGTAAAGGTCGGCCTAGTGCCTGCTCCGGTCAAAAAGCAATATGGCCGCGAGCAGATTGCCCGCCTGATCGCTATCTGCATCTTTAAGCAGGTGCTACCTATTGCTGCGGTGCAGGCACTCTTTAACATTCAGCGTTTGAGCTACGATGCCCCGACGGCCTTCGACTATGTGGTTGATCAGCTCGAGGCATCGATTCGTTCGGCGTTTTCTGTCGAGCAGACGCCGGTTCCCGATACGGCGCATCAGGTAACGCGTGAGTCGCTGCTTGTGCGCAGTGCGGTTTCCTCCTTCGTTTCGAAGGCTTACTTGATGAGCTATCTCAAGTTCAACGGGTTTAATAGCTAGCCGACGTATAAAACGGGCGGGACAAAGAGCCATCTGTCGCTTTGTCCCGCCCGTTTTTTTGCTTGGTTGGACTTTATTTGCCCGAAGCTACGCCCATGCCGTAGCCGATGATCAGGCCGTGCATCTCGGCGTAATAGGAATCCAGGCCGTTGCAGGGCATGATGATGGTCTTGGAGCCGGGCCAATGTTCGACTATGCGATCAGTAAGCGCCTGGGCTCCAGCTTCGTTCTCAACGTGATCGATGATGACCTTACCGCCCGTAAAGCCCTCGGCTTCCATAGTGTCGATGATCTTGTTGAGCATCTTCTTTTCGCCACGCGTGTGCCCGACGAGTTCGATTTTACCGGCTTCACTCGCCGTGCCCAAAATGCGAATATTGAGCTTGTTGGCAATGACGCCAGCTGCCTTAGGGATACGTCCGGCTTTGGCGAGGTTTTCGTAATTGCACAAACTGAAGAGGATTTTGCTGTTCTGTTCAAGGCTATCGAAGTATGCGCAAGCATACTCGAATGAGACATTCGGATTGTCTGCAAGATAGCGGTCGAACAGCAAGAAAATGAGGTCCATTTTGCCGCCAGCTGCGCGTGAATTGACTAAATGAATCTGTCGGTCGGGCTCCTCGGCAAGAACCATATCGCGAGCCGTGGCTGCCGCGTTGTAGCTGCCCGACACGCCCTCAGAGATCGGCATGCAGATGGTCTTGTCTGCCAATTTGAAGAGCTCGGCCCACTCCCCTACGCTGGGACAAGCGCTCGAAGAAGCGTTCGTCTCCGCCTGAACAGCGCAGTTGAGCTCATGAACATCAAGCGAAAGGTCATCGACGAATTCACGCTCCCCCACTCGAATTTTGAGGGGCGCAAATGAAAAGGTGGTATGGGGCGCGGTCGGTTGCCAATCGCGGAGGTTGCAGCTTGAATCGGAGATAAGTGCCCAGCTCATAGAGGGTCCTTTCTAATTGTTCCCTAACAATTATAGCCATCTTGCAGACCGATTGGGCCGCTATCTAGTATTCAAAACTAGATAGCGGACTGCACGAAAGGCAAAAGAATGGACCCCATGACTCAAAGCCACGAGGTCCATATCCGTTTGCTTTATCTGAATACTTAGTAGCGCACGAAGATGTAGTTATTGTTCATGCCGGCGGCAACGGAGCTGATGATAACACCCGTGTTGTAGTCGGAAGCATGAATCATCTGACCACCACCGATGTAAATGCCGGTGTGGTATGAGTTGACCACAACGTCACCGGGCTGCGGATCGGACACACGCGTCCAGCCCATAAAGGTGCCCGTGGTGCCCAGGCGGCAATAGCGACCAGTTAGGCAATAGCTAACAAAACCAGAGCAGTCGAAGCTGTTCGGGCCAATTCCGCCCCAGGAATAAGCACAACCAAGCTTGCTGTATGCACGCGAGACAACAGAACCGCCATCGACGGACTGGCTCGGAGCAGAAGGCGTCGGAGCCGGAGCAGGCGTGGAGGGCTGCGGCGTCGGAGCAGGTGCCGGCGTAGGAGCCGGAGTGTTGCCGCCCTGGTTGTTGTCATTGCTGGTCTGGCCACCGTTGTTGGTGTTCTCGGTCGTACCGGCAGTCTCGTTGCTCACCGTGGCTTTCTCGGCGGTGCTGGCGTTGATGCCGGCCTGCAGCGCGGCGTTGGCTTCGGCCTCGGCGGCTAGTTCGGCCTGCAGCTGTGAATCCAGAGAGTTTACGACGTTCTGGGCTTCAGCCTGCTGGGCGTTAAGCTCGTCGACCTTCTTTTGCGTGGCGGCGACGTTCTTTTCCTGCTCGGACTGCTTATCGGTGAGCTGCTGCTTAAGTTCCTTGACCTCTTGAATGGTCTGAGCCTGCTTATCGGAAACTTTGCCGTAGTAGAACAGACGGTTGAGCATATCGCTCAGGTCATCGACACCCGTCAGAACCTGAAGCAGGCTCAGACCGCCGGTTTTGTACTCGCCGGCGACATAGGTCGAGAGCTTGGCCTGACCATCGGCGATCTCCTGCTGCTTTTGCGTGATCTCGCCGGCAGTCTGATCGAGCGCCTGCGTCTGCGTGGCGAGCTCATCGTAAATCTGCTGGGTTTGGGTACCGATCTGCTCGAGCTTCGTACGAGCAGCGGCAAGGTCGGATGCGGTATCGGCGTAGGCAGGAGCCGCGAGGCCCAAGCCCAAAACACAAGCGAGGGTTGCCGTAGCAGCGCAGCGTGCCATGTTTTTGTGCGTGTTTGCTGTGCGCATGTAGCTTCCTTTCCAGTAACTAAGGGTAACGGCTAGTCCACCGTCACCAGGCTAAAGAGCTCCACATCGTCATCAGACGGCGTGAGCTTCTCGCGCGGGTTGAGAAACGCAAGCTCTAGGATACAACCGTAACCGACAAGCTTTGCGCCCATATCTCGAACCAGTTTACCTGTTGCCTCGACGGTTCCGCCCGTCGCGACCAAGTCGTCCAGAATCAACACGGTATCTTTAGAGCTGATAGCGTCGGCATGGATCTCAATTGAATCGGTGCCGTACTCGAGCTCGTAGCTCTGGCTCACGGTCTTGCGCGGTAGCTTGCCCGGTTTACGTGCGGGAACAAAGCCGGCGCCAAGGGCTACAGCCACCGGTACGCCAACCATAAAGCCGCGAGCCTCGGGACCCACGACCTTGGTGATTCCCATGCCGGCAAAGTGCTCGGCGAGGGCATCGGTCATGGCTTTGAGCGCCTCGGGATTGCCAAAGAGCGGCGTGATGTCTTTAAAGATGACTCCGGGCTCGGGATAGTCGGGGATGTCGACGATTTGAGATTCGAAGTCGTACATTGCATGACCTTTCAATGGGTTGCCGAAATTTCGGCAGCGGTTATTTGCCTGTGGTGGCGGTGCCGGATTGCGAAGGGGCGACGACCTTGAGCGGCTTTACGAGAGAATCCTCGTGCGAAGCCGGCGCGGCTGTCTCTTCGTTTTTGGCCTTGGTGGACTCGGAGCGAGTGATTTCCTCATCGAGTGCATCGATGTCGGCGTCCTCGACCACGGCGTTGAGCGACTCAAAAACGCGGTTCTTGAGCAGCGCAGTGTGCACACCTTCCGTCAGGTCGTGAAGCTTCTTAAACGCACGCTCGAGCTTGGCGTCGCGCTCGTCATCGGAGGTATCCATTCCGAGCATGCTCACGAGCACCTGCTCAAACATCGAGGACTCGCGGTTGGCGGAAGACACGTACTGACGCAGGTTGCGCGGCTCGATATGGAAGCGTGACAGCTCGGAGCAGTAGCGGATGATCGGGAAATCGCGACCATCGACGAGCTCACGATTCTGCGGACTCTTGATGATGCGAATGAGGTCGTTCTCGGCGAGCGAGCGGATAAACGAAATCTCGACGCCCAGCATATCGGGAATGGTCTCAATGGGATGCAACTTTTGCTTAGTCTCCTTGGGCTCCGTCTTGAGCGGAACATCGGACAGCAAGCCCACCTCGTAGGCGAGCGTTGACAGGTCCGTGGCGTTTTCCAAGCGCTGCTTAATCACGTTGAGCGGCATGTAGCGGGTCTTCTGCAAGTGCAGAATGACCTCCAGGCGATCAACGTCCTCCTTGGAGTACTGACGGTATCCCTTAGGCGTACGATGAGGGGTAATGAGCCCCTCATCCTCTAGAAATCTAATTTTTGAGTTCGAAAGATCGGGGTATGCGCCTCGAAGTAGGTTGACGACTTGGCCGATACTCAGATAGTTGCGTTCGGCCATGCCCTACTCACCGGTTTCGATGCGCTCCGGCGTGCTCTCGTGGTAGATGAGCGTAAACGTACCGATCTGGACGGAAGAACCGTCGTGCAGCGGGGCTGCATTGACGATAGCACCGTCGACCCAGGTGCCATTGAGCGAGCCCAAGTCCTCGATGCGAGCGCCGAGGCCCTCGCGGATAATGCGCGCGTGGCTGCGCGAAACGGTCATGTCATTGAGGAAGATGCCGTTCGCAGGATCGCGGCCGATGGTGGTCACGTCGTCCTCGAGCTCAAAGGCGGCACCAGTCTGCGGACCCTTGACGATGGACAGAACGGGGGCGGTGATGCGCACGTTGGCCATGAGGTCGGGAACGGTGACGTCGCTTGAAGGCACGCGGAATACGCAGGTAGCGTCAGCAGTCTTATCATTCTGAGGCATATTGTTAACCATGTTGTCCATGACAACCCCTAACTTATCGCGGACGTGCCGCAAATAATGAACCGTACGTAATCATACCCCAACGAATCAGTCTTCGATTTCAGGGTTCAGAAAGTCGATGTCCTCGTCCTCGGGATGCGTGAGAGCTTGTTTAATGGCCGCTCCGCCCTTAATGGAGTAGATGACAGCCGTGAGCATGGAGAAGATCACGCCGCCGTACACAAAGAAGATGCCGAGGGGCACCGAGCTTCCGTTGAGGCCCGGGAAGGCCGTAAGGGATGAAGGTAAAAGATGCAGGCCGTCAATAACGGGGAAACCGAGCAGCATGAGCGAGAATCCGGTCATGAGCAGCGCTGTGGCAATCTTTCCGGGGAAGACGACATCGATGGGGCGACGATGATAATGACGCACGATAAGCGTTCCGATGCCCAGATAGATGTCGCGGCCAATAATGAGCACGCAGACCCAGATGGGTAGCTCTCCGCGGACCACCAGTCCCAAGACGCCGGTGAACAGCAGCGCACGGTCGCAAATGGGATCCATGACCTTGCCGAGCCATGAGACCGTCTTAGTCATGCGGGCGATCTGGCCGTCCATCCAGTCGGTGGAGGCGGCAACGGCGTAGATAACGATGGCGATGACGCGGTTGTTATCCGTCACAAACAGGTACAGAAATACCAGGGTGAGGATCAGGCGCGTAAAGGTGATGAAATTGGAGATCGTAAAGATCTTATTCGACGGGTAATCGGAAGTGCCGATAAGCTCCTTTTTGATCTTCTTTTTGATGCCCACAGGACTCCCCCGCTGGTTAACGACAAAACTTTCGATACTATACCCGTTCCGGCGATGTCTATCCAGCGTAAGCATAGAGAGTCCAGACATGTGGAGGGCGCTTTTAGGCGGCGGGGGATTTCGCATTCGTGTACATCAGCCTCCAAACATGTCGAAAAATGTCGATTTTGGTGGCTGATGTACACGTTTTGATTCGGTAATCACATCGAGCGGGAACGTTGTTGCTTTAAGCAAAATAATCATAGTGATTAAAAACAAAAAAGGTCAGGCACTAGGTGCCTGACCTGCAAACTTCTGGTCGGGACGACTGGATTCGAACCAGCGACCCCTTGACCCCCAGTCAAGTGCGCTACCAAGCTGCGCCACGTCCCGAAGCTTTTGTTTGTTGCTCTGCTCTCGCTCGCAACAGGGAGTATATTAACCCGAAACTTTAGACTTGTGCAAGAACTTTTTTACAATTTTTGAAGCAAGTCCAAAATTGTATCTGCGAGCTGGGGTTTTGTTAGTAAGGGAAGTTCTTGCGTACCCGTTGTGCTCACAATCCAGGCCTTGTTGGTGTCGGTCCCAAAGCCCGAATCGGTGCGTGAGACATCGTTGGCGATTATTACATCGCACCCCTTGCGGGCCAATTTGCGCTCTGCGTACTCGACGACGTTATCGGTCTCGGCCGCAAATCCGATCACGCATCGCTCGCCCTTCTGGCGCGAGAGCTCGGCCAAAATATCGACCGTCTCGACCAGTTCGATGCGATCCAGGCGCTCGTTGGCCTTTTTGAGCTTATGGTCCGCAGGGGCCGCGGGGGTGTAGTCGGCGACGGCGGCCGCACAAATTGCCGCATCGGCCGTCTGGAAGGCGCTCAGGGCCGCCTGGAGCATCTCTGCGGCGGTCTGCACGCGCACGCACTCCACGCCGCAGGGCACATCGAGTGATGTCGGTCCCAACACGAGCGTGACCGCAGCGCCGCGGCGTGCGGCCTCCCCCGCCAGGGCGATGCCCATCTTGCCCGAAGAGCGGTTGCCAATGAATCGCACGGGGTCGATCGGCTCGTGCGTGGGACCGGCGGTAATTACGATGCGCTTACCCGCCAGGTCCTGTGGCGCGGGGTTGAGCACCTCACAGACAGCCTCTACGATGTCCTCGGGCTCGCTCATGCGTCCCGTGTCCACGTCGCCGCAGGCAAGGTAGCCGCTGCCCGGACCCACCACATGGACACCGCGCTCGCGCAGCGTGGCCATGTTGGCCTGCGTCGCCGGCGCCTTCCACATGCCGTTGTTCATAGCGGGTGCGATCACGATGGGTCGCGGCGTCGCAAGCAGCGTGGTGGAGATGAGGTCATCGGCGGCGCCGTTGGCCATCTTGGCGATGATATTGGCCGTCGCGGGCGCCACGACCACCAGATCGGGCTCCTGCGCCAGCGAAATGTGGTGGATGGGGTCGGAGGGATCGTCGAATAGGCCCACCGCGACCGGCTCATTGGTGAGTGCGCGGAAGGTAAGCGGCCCCATAAACTCGGTGGCATGCTCGCTCATAACGACCTTGACGCGCGCGCCGCGCTTTTGCAGCAGGCGCACGATATTGCACGACTTATAGGCGGCGATCCCGCCGGTAATGCCCAGCAGGATCGTATTTCCCTCAAGTTGCATTGAATTGTTGGGTGCCGCCATCGTTTAAGCTTCCTTGCTCGGGAGCACCAGGAGGCGGTGGCAGTACGGGCAGTGCGTAATTGACCTACCGTCGTGGTTGAGGTCGCTCATGGACGATGCCTGCAGCGCGGTGTGGCAGACCGTGGGGATGTTGCCCTGGATGGTCTCGACGGCCAGGCCACGGAACTGCTTGAGCAGACGCTCGTAGTCGGTGAGAACGTCGGCCGGCAGCGTGGCAGCAAACGCGGTGCGCTCCTTAGCGGCGGCGTCAATCTGAGCCTGCAGGTCGGCAGCCTTGGCGCGGGCGGCCTTGGTATCGGCCTTCACGCCCTCCTCGAACTTGGCGATGATTGCCTGCGCGCGGGCCTCGCGGTCGAGCGCCTCCTTATGGGCGACAACGACGTCCTTGCGGGTGTGTTCAATCTTGTCCAGACGCTTGGCCAGGGTGGCGAGCTCGTTTTCCAGGTCCTGAACCTCGCGGTAGTCGGAGCCGTCGACGTGGCGCTTCTTGGCAGCCTCGATGGCGTTGTTGGTCTGAATCTCGGTGGTATTGAGATCGTCGAGCTCAATGTCCAGATCCTTGCGCTGGGCGTAGAGCTTGGTCATCTCGGACTTGAGCTTCACATAGGTCTTGCGCTTGGAAGCGAGCTCCTTGAGCTCCGGCATATTGGCAAGTTCACTCTTGTTGCGGGCGAGCTCCAAATCGATCTGTTGCAGCTTGAGTAGCGTAGCGCCGGCGCTCATAAGTTCTCTCCTTTTGTCACAGTCCACCATTGGCAAGGGTTCAGTATTTTAATCGCATGACGGGGGTCGACCCCGGCGTCAACTGCAGAGTTCATCAATATATCAACGAACGGCTCCTCGGAGCGGTCGTGGCCGAGCAAGATCACCGGTAGCCCACGCAAGGCAAGGTCCTGCGCCACGTGATAGCCTGCCTCGCCCGTCACGACAACATCCGCACCGGCGGCGATGGCAAGTTCGCCAAAGTCACCGAGGGAGCCGCCCAGAATGGCGACGGTGCGGCACGAGCGCTCGGCATCGCCCCATACACGCGGGTCGCTTCCGAAGGCCGTGGCAGCACGGGCGGCAAGATCGCGCAGCGTGCACGGGTCGTTGAGCGTTGCAAGCGCGCCCAGGCCGGTTGCCTCGGGGTCGTCCACGTGCTCCAGTGAGCTCACGGGTGCGGCACCCAGCAGCTCGCTCAGGCAGACACGGGCTTCGTGCGAGCAGTCCAGGTTGGTGTGGAGCGATATGATGCTCACGCCGCAACGGGCCGCCTCATAGAGTGCCGCGCTGCACTGGGGGCGAGTGGCATCCGCTGGACAAAACGCCTCGGGCGCCTTGATATAGACAGGATGATGCGTCAGCAGCACGTTTGCACCAGCTTCTTGGGCGCGGAGAACATTAGCTTCGGTCGCATCGAGCGCGCAGGCAACACCGGTGATCTCAGCAGCGGGATCTCCCACAGATAGCCCAACATGATCCCAGCCCTCGGCGTCCATCTTGGGATAGCGTGCCAGCAGGGCGCGCTCGAGCTCGGCGACGATCATGCGGCACCTACGATCGAGAGCAGCGTCTGGGCGAAGTCGTCCAGATCTCCCGGATTCACGCGGTCATCGAAGGAAATGCGCAGTGCGCCCAATGCCTGCTCGCGACCGATGCCCATCGCGCTGAGAACATGGCTCGGGTCCATGCTGCCGCTCGAGCACGCCGAGCCTGCCGATACCTCAAAGCCGGCGGCGTCGAGCTTAATGATGAGCTCCTCGGAGTCCATGCCGTCAATGTAGATCGATACCATGCCGGGCAGACGGTCGGCCTGCGCGTAGTCGCCCATCGTGGCATGAATGCGCGGGTGGGCCGTAAGCGTGGTGTAGAGCTTGTCGGAAAGGGTTTGCAGCGTCGCACGCTCCTGGGCCACGCGGGGCGCCAACGTTCGGGCGGCAGCGGCAAAGGCCAGCTGTGTGCGCAGATCCTGCGTGCCGGCACGACGACCGGCCTCCTGTCCGCCGCCAAAGATGCGCGGGCGCAGCGGCGTGCGGCTCTTAAGGTAGAGCGCGCCGGATGCCACGGGGCCACCGATCTTGTGCGCGGCAACGGTCATGGCGTCAACTCCCAGCTCGGTGACATCGAGCGGAATGTGCAGATACCCCTGGATGGCATCGGTGTGGAACAGGGCGCCCACGGTATGCGCGGCCGCGGCAAGCTCGCGGATGGGCTGCACCACGCCGGTCTCGTTGTTAGCAACCATAATGCTCACGAGCGCGACGTCGTCGCCGAGCAGCTCGATGAGCGCGGCAGGCTCGATGTAGCCCGCACGGCAGGGCTGCACCAGGTCGACGGTAAAGCCGGCGGCACGCAGCAGTGGCAGGTTGTCCAGAATAGAATCGTGCTCGATGGCAGATACGATCACGCGGTTGCGTTTGCGGTCGCGCTGGCGAGCGCCCTCGACAAGACCGAGGAGCGCCAGTTGGTTGGCTTCGGTGCCGCCGTTGGTCAGGACGATCTCGGACGGGCGGACGCGTGCGCCAAAGCTGCGGGCAATCTCGCGACGCGCCATTTCTAGGCGCGCAGCGGCCTTGCGGCCGAGCGAATGCAGCGAGTTGGGGTTGACGCCGGCAAGCTCGCTGTCGTCGTACTCGCGCTGCGCAAGGAGCGCCTCGGCGCGCATGGGCGTCGAGGCGGCATAGTCAAGATTCACGGGTATGCGGTTTTGACCTGCGGTCATAAGGGTTTATGCCTCCTGTGCGGCCTCGTTGCCCAGCTTTTGCAGCAGCGCAACCTCGGCAGCGGGATCTTCGGACTTAAATACGGCGGAGCCGGCCACCAGGACATTTGCGCCGGCCTTAACGACCTCGGCGATGTTCTTGGAAGAGATGCCGCCGTCGACCTCGATCATGGGCGACGCGCCGTGGCGCTCACACATGGCCGTAAGTTCGTGCAGCTTAGCGATGGTGCCCGGGATAAAGCTCTGACCGCCAAAGCCCGGGTTCACGCTCATGAGCAGTACCATATCGACAACGTCGATGATGCTCTCGAGCACGCACACGGGGGTGGCGGGGTTGAGCACTACGCCGGCCTTAACGCCGCGCTGCTGCAGATGGGTGAGCGTGCGGTGCAGGTGCGTAGATGCCTCGTAGTGCACGGTGATCATATCGGCACCGGCGTCGGCATACCAATCGACGGTCTCGTCGGGGTTCGACACCATCAGGTGCGCATCGACCGGCACGTCGGTGGAGCGCTTGACGGCCTTAAGGATGTCAACGCCAAAGGTGAGGTTGCCGGTAAAGTGACCGTCCATAACGTCGAAGTGCACGTAGTCGGCACCGGCGATCTTGTCGAGCTCGCCCTTGAGGTTGGCCATGTCGGCCGAAAGGACGGACGGAGCAATTTTGATGGAACCCATGGTAGAAGCCTTTCTGCGCTAGTCGGTGAGTCCGTAGAACTCTTGAGAGGGGACGCGATCGGTAAGAATCTCGAGCGCCCTATCCAAAGTAACACCGTTGTAGAGCGTTTGCTCCACGGCAAAGGTGAGCGGAATGTCTACGCCCAGTGAACGGGCAAGCTCGCTGACGCTGCGGGCCGCGACGGCGCCCTCGACCACCATATGCGTGCGCGTTTGATACTCGTCGAGCGACACGCCGTGGGCAAACTCGTAGCCAAAGGTGCGGTTGCGCGAATGCTCCGAGGTGCAGGTGGCAATGAGGTCGCCCATGCCGGCAAGTCCCATGCAGGTCATAGCTTGACCGCCGCGGGCGTGCACCAGACGGCTGATCTCGGCTAGGCCGCGCGTCATGATGAGGGCGAGCGTGTTATCGCCCGCGCCGGTGCCGGCGGAGATGCCGCACACGATGGCAATGACATTTTTCATGGCGCCGCAGACCTCGACACCGGTCATGTCCTGCGACAGATAGATGCGGAAGGCCGTGGACAGGAGCAGGTCCTTAAAGGTCTCCCCTACCTGCGGATCTTTGCTGGCGATGACGGCGGCCGAAAGCCCGCCGCGGCAGATCTCCTCGGCATGGTTGGGGCCCGAGAGCGCCGCCACGCGCGCCTCGTTGCCGATCTCGCTGGCGATGACCTCGCTCATGAGCAGGCCGGACTCTGGCTCAATTCCCTTGGTGAGGCAGAGCACCGGGGTATCGGCGGCGACAAAGGGCGCAGCCTGGTGGCACACGCTGCGAAGGTGCGTCGAAGGAACGGCAAAGATGATGGCCTCGGCACCGTCGAGCGCCTGCACCAGGTCCGTGGTGGCGACGACGTTGCCGGGCAGCTCGTAGCCCACAAGGTAGCGGGGGTTACGATGCTCGCCGTTGATGCCAGCGGCCGTCTGCTTGCCATGGGCCCACATGGTCACGCGCTCGGCTCGCGCGGCGGCAAGGCCGGCGACGGCGGTTCCCCAGGAGCCGGAGCCAATCAGCGCAACATTCATGACTCTCTCCTACTTATCGTCGGGCTCGGTGACGCGCTTGGTAAACGAGAGCTTGGACTCCTTACCCGTCATGAGCTTTTTGATGTTCGCACGATGGGCCCACACCACGGTGATGCCGATCATCGCCATGCAAAACTTAAGTCCCAGGCTGCTGTACGGAAAGACCGCGCAGGCAGCGATGGGAAGACCGATGGCAGCGGCAAGCGAGCCCACCGACACAAACTTGGTGATGGCGACGGCCACGATAAACATGCCCAGCAGCGACAGGCCAATAGGCCAGTACCAGGCGAGGATGACGCCCAGACCAACCGCGATACCCTTGCCGCCATGGAAATTGAGGTAGGGCGAGAAGATATGGCCCCACACAGCTGCCAGGCAGATGACGCCGAGCATCCAGTCGCCGGCGGCGCCGGGGGCCATAATGCTCACGGGGAAGCCATAGCCCAAGTCGGCGATAAGCGGACGCGCGATAAGGACGCAGATGGCACCCTTAAGGCAGTCGAACAGCAGCGTGAGCGCGGCCACCTTGGGGCCGGCCACGCGCAGCGCGTTGGTGGTGCCGATGTTGCCGGAGCCCGCCTTGCGAATGTCCGTGTGGTTGAACACGCGGCCCAAGATCAGGCCAAACGGAATCGCTCCGATAAAGAACGAGACCACGGCGCAGATGACGGTCAGCAGAATCGGATTATGCATCCTTTTGCTCCTTCTTCCTAAAGAAGAGTCGAATGGGCGTGCCGGCAAAGTCGAAGGTCGAGCGCATGCGGTTCTCCACATAGCGCTGGTAGGTGTCGTTGACCAAGTCGCTGTGGTTGACGAAGAGCGTGAACGTCGGCGGGTTGACGCCCGTCTGGGTCACGTAGTGCATGCGCAGGCGGCGCTTGCCATCTACCACGGTATGACCGAACTCGCGCAGGTCGGTGAGGAACGTATTGAGGCGCGAGGTGCTGATCTTCTGCGAGCGCGTCTTCTCGGCGGCGTCGACCATCGCCCAGATCTTCTCGACGCTGCGGCCGGTCAGGGCAGAGATGCGCAGGTACTGGGCCCAGGGGGCCATGACGCCCAGACGGCGATCGATGGTCTCCATGCAGGCTTCGCGCTTGCGGTCGTCGTCGAGCAGGTCCCACTTGTTGAGCAGCACCACGATGGCGCAGCCGCGCTCGATGGCCAAGCCCATGACCTTCTGGTCCTGCTCGGTGACGCCCACGGAGGCGTCGACGACGAGCAGCGCCACGTCGGCGCGGTCGATGGCGCGCAGGCCGCGAACCATGGAGTAGTACTCGATATTCTCGTACACGGTGCTCTTCTTACGGATGCCCGCAGTGTCGACCATGCGGTAGTGTTTGCCGTTGCGCTCGACGACCGTGTCGATGGCGTCGCGCGTGGTGCCGGCAATGTTGGACACGATGGAGCGGTCGGCGCCCAGGATGCGGTTGAACAGCGACGACTTGCCGGCATTGGGGCGGCCGATGATGGCGACGTTCAGCGCGTCGGGGAACTCATCGGCGACCTCGTCCTCTTCCTCCGGAAGCAGGGCCACGATATCGTCGAGCAGGTCGCCCGTGCCATGACCATGCAGGGCCGAGAGCGGCGTGGGCTCACCGATGCCGAGCGAATAGAACTCCCAGATGCTGTCGTTCTCGCGATCGGGGTTGTCGAGCTTGTTCACCAGCAGAAAGACCGGCTTGTCGCAGCGCTTGAGCATGCGAGCGACCGACTCGTCCTCCTCGGTGACGCCGGTGCGGCCGTCGACCACAAACAGGATGACGGCGGCTTCCTCGGCGGCGGCGAGGGCCTGGTCGCGAATGGACGTGGCGAAGACGTCATCGCTCTTGAGCGGTTCGATGCCGCCCGTGTCGACGATGGTGAACTCGCGGCCGTTCCAATCGGCCGTGTGGTACGAGCGGTCGCGCGTGACGCCGCGGGACTCGTGGACGATGGCGTCCGAGGTCTGGGCCAGGCGGTTAACGAGCGTGGACTTGCCCACGTTGGGGCGTCCGACGACGGCGACGATAGGTTTCATCTGCTCTCCTTTAATGGGTAGGGTCAGTGGAAGTGTTAGAGTCGGCAGGCACAATGCCAAGGATGTGCTCCAGGGTATCGAGCAGCTCATGCGGCATGGTCGACACCACATGAACCTCGGCGCCGCGACTGGTAAGGCTTGCGAGTAAATCGTCACGATGATACTCGTCAAGCGTCATGCCGTCAGCGTTGAACATGAGCTTAGGCACAAAGAGCATAACCCCAGAGAGATCCTGCGGCAGCTGCTCCAGTATGTCACACGCGACGATGAGGCCGGTTACGTCCACGTTGCCGCCAAAGTAGCGATTCTTGATGGCCGTGACAGTGCCGGCGAGTCCTCGGGGCGACTCCACAAAGCGGGCCACCGTGTCGCGTGCGCTGGCGCCCGAGAGGCACAGCAGGTGCTGGCTGCGAGTGGCGATGGCCTCGCGGACGCGGGCCAGTCGCTCGGTATCGGCGGCAAGCACATCGTCCGTCTCGTCTAGGTATGAGCGGATCATGCCGATACCGTCGTAGTACTGCGGATAGCCGTCGTAAAAGTCCGCCTCGGGCGGATCGATGCCGGCGTCCAGGTAGAACTCGTCGCTCATCTGGAAGGTGTGGCGGCCAAAACGCTCGAAGGCACGGTCCTGGTAGGGACGGATCATGGCAATGGTCTCGCGCGCTAGCTCGGGCCTGTCGCTGTATGACCAGCTAAAACGGTTCTGATGCTTGGTAAAACCGAGCGGCACAATGCCCAGGCTTGTGATTTGCTCGTGCTCCTCGCAAAAGCGCAGGGTCTTTTCCAGCTCCTCGCCGTCGTTCATGCCGGGGCACAACACGATCTGCGCGTGAATCTCGATGCCGGCGGCCATGATGGCCTCGAGTACGTCCATGCCCCGCTGGGCGTTGCGGCCCATCATACGACGGCGGACGTCGGGGCTCACGGCATGGACCGACACGTTCATGGGGCTCATGTTGCGCTGGATGACGTTTTGCACGTCCTCGTCGGTGAGGTTCGTGAGCGTGACAAAGTTGCCCTGCAAAAAGCTCAGGCGATAGTCATCGTCGCGGATGTAGAGCGTGGAGCGGCCACCCTTGGGCAGCATAGTCATAAAGCAGAACACGCAGGCATTCACACAGGTACGCATGCCGTCAAAGATGGGGCCGTCGAACTCCAGGCCCCAGTCCTCGCCCGGGAAGCGGTCGAGCTCGACGGAGGTGACGGTGTTGTCGCGTGGGTCGAAAACCTCGAGGTCGACGGTATCATCGTCGGCCTCCCAAAGCCATACGATCATGTCGGTGAGCTGCTCGCCGTTGACCGTGAGCACGCGCATGCCCGGCTCGATACCCACATCCCATGCGGGCGACTCGGGACGCACGTTTTTAACGAGCGCGCCCTCACCCGGCTCGGGGTCGCGGCTGCGCCCGTAATCGGCCACCTCGGCAGCGTATGCGGGTACGGTCTGGTCCATGGTTAGCGGCAAAGCTCCTTGATGCGCGTGACGGCGCGTTCGATGTGTTCTTGTGGGGTGGAGGCTCCGGCAGTGATGCCGATGTGGTGAGCGTCGGTAAACCACGCGGCCTGGAGCTCGGAAGCTTCCTCGATGTGATACGTGCGCTCGCAGGCGTCTGCGCAAATCTGCGCCAGGCGGCGGGTGTTGCCCGAGTTCTTGCCGCCCACCACGACCATGCAGTCGCAGCGGTTGGCAAGTGTGGCTGCTGCCTGTTGACGCTCACTCGTGGCGGCGCAGATGGTGTTGATCACACGCAGCTCCTGCACGTGCGGGGTGATAGCTGCCACGACCTCGGCGAGGTTCTGCGCGGTCTGGGTGGTCTGCACAACCAGACCTACCTTGCCCTTGAGCGACAAGGCGTTGGCGTCGGCGGCACAGCTCACGACCTGCGCATCATCGCCGGCGTGACCCAGAATGCCCTCGACCTCGGGATGGCCCGGCTCACCCACGACGAGTACGCGATAGCCCTCGCGCACCAGCCGCTCGGCGGCCACGTGGACCTTCTTGACGTAAGGGCAGGTGGCGTCGACCACGTTGAGATCGCGCTTGCGGGCAGTATCGATCACCTGTGGCACCACGCCGTGGGCGCGGATGATCACGGTACCCGACGATGCGTCGTCCAGGTTCTCGGCCAAGCCAACGCCTGCCTCAGCGAGCTCGCGTACCACGATGGGGTTATGGATGAGCGGACCCAAGGTATGGACCTGAGTGCTCTCCCCTGCCTGCGGCGCGGCGGCCAGCGCCATATCGAGCGCACGCTGTACGCCGTAGCAGGTGCCGGCGTGGGCTGCGATTTCGATTGTCGGCGCGGTTGCCTGGTCGGACGTAGCCGCGGCGGTGTTCGTCACGTTTTCACTCATGGCTAGAACCTGCCCGGATGCTCGGCGCACAGCTCGTCTCGCATAGCGTAGACGCGGTTCATGGCCTCGGACTCAAACCAGGCCAGGCGCTCCGTGCGCTTAAGCCCGGCGGGTGCGTCGGAAAGCGAGACGGCCTTGCCGGCGCGGATCCAGCACTTCTTGGGACGCATGAGCTTTTTGCCTGCGGGCGTGATGTCGGACCAGCCGCAGATGGCGAGCGGGTTGACGGGCGCCTTGCCCATCTGGGCGATGAGCGCAAAGCCGCCGTGGACCTCGGGCTTGATCTCGCGCGAGCGGATGCGTGTGCCCTCGGGGAAGATCAGGACGTCCTCGCCGCGCTGCAGCGCATGCTGGGCGGCGCGCAGGCACTTCATGTCGGCAGTACCACGCTCGACGGGGATGCCGCCAACGCGGCTAAAGGCCCAGCGCACAATCTTGCTCTTGGCGAACTCGGACTTAAAGATGGGGCGAATGCGGCGGCCCCCAAAGAACAGCGCCGTCTCCACGGCCAGGAGCTCGGCCATCGAGGTGTGGTTGCAGATGACCACGCTGCCGCGGCCTTCCTGGCGCTCAAACAGAAGATCGGCGTCCTCTACCTTCCAGCGCCACATGAGCTTGGAGAAGGCCCAAAGGATGGCCATAACCACGACGACAGTGCCGCGGATGAGCGCCGGGAACTCGGCGTAGGGGGCGTTGTAATAGTCCTCGGGCGTCTGCTTAAACAGGCGCATGGGCTACCTCCTTTGGTTAATGAGGTCCTCGATTATCGAGACGACCTCGTCGATGGTGTGGGCGGTGGAGTCGACGTGCACGGCGTCCTCGGCGGGCACGAGCGGGGCGACCTCGCGGCTGCTGTCGAGCTTGTCGCGCTGCTTAAGGGCGTCGAGGGTCTCGTCGACCTCGGCTTCGAGCTGCTCGGACGTGAGTGGCTGGGCGTCGTTTTGGTGACGCTGCAGCACGCGGCGGCGGGCGCGCTCACGCGGGTCGGCGGTCAGGAAGACCTTGACCTGCGCGTTAGGGAACACGACGGTACCGATGTCGCGACCCTCGGCGACGATATCGCGGTCCTCGGCGGCGCGGCGCTGGTGGATGAGCATGGCGGCGCGCACGCCCGGATAGGCCGAGACCTTGGACACGTTGGCGTCGACCTGCGGGGTGCGGATGGCGGCCGAAGCGTCCTGGCCGTCAATGGTCAGGCGCGTGTCCTCGCCGGTGCCGTTGGTAAAGCGGATCTCGATTTGCTCGGCGAGGGCGTCGATTGCCGCCTTGTCGTCCAAATCGATGCCACGGTCGAGCGCGGCGAAGGTGACGGCGCGATACATGGCGCCCGTGTCGAGCTTGTTAAAGCCCAGCTGGCGGGCGATCTCCTTGGCGATGGTGGACTTGCCGGAACCGGCGGGGCCGTCGATGGCGACGATCATGCAATGCTTCCTTTCGATGATTGACGTGCTGGTATGGTTCGCGGGCGTTAGGGCGCGGCGGGTTGCCTAGCCCGTGTAGCGCTCGCGGTAGGTGTTGCGCTTGGGTGCGGAGCCGTGGCTGCCGTGGTGACGCGTGCGGCTGGCGGGCGTGTCTTGGGGCTTGCCGCCGTTGCACTTGGCGCTCGCCTGCTTGGGCGGGATGCCGCCGCTTTTGAGGACCTGTACCTCGCGGTCGGTGAGCTCGCGCCACGAGCCCTTGGCCACGCCCTCGAGCTCCAGGCCGGCAAAGTTGCAGCGATGCAGACGGATTACCGGATGGTGAATCTTGCTCAGCATGCGCTTGACCTGGTTCTTGCGGCCCTCGCGGATGATGACCTCCACGGCGGTGGTGCCGGGCTTGACGCCCTGGGGAGCTACGGCCTCGGCCTCGCGCGCGTTAATGATTCGGCAGATCGCCGGCTGGCATAGGCCGTCGTCGAGCTCGATGCCACGGCGGAGCGGTTCCAAGTCGCGATCGGTCAAGTGGCCGTCCACGAGCGCCTGATAGGTCTTGTAGACGTGCTTACTCGGGTGCAGCAGGTCCTGTGACAGGTCGCCGTCGGTGGTAAAGAGCAAAAGGCCCGTGGTGTCGCGGTCCAGGCGGCCCACCGGGAACAGTCCCGGAAAGCGGTCGCGGGGGACCAGGTCGGCCACGCAAGGGCGCTCCTGCGGGTCGCTCATGGTGGTGAGGTAGCCGGTCGGCTTGTAAAGCATCAGGTACACGGCGCCCTGGTTGAGCTTGACGGGCATGCCGTCGACCTCGATGTGGTCGCGGTCGACATCGACCTTGGTGCCCAGCTCGGTCGCGACCTGGCCGTTGACGGTCACGCGGCCGGCGGTCATCAGGTCCTCCGAGCCGCGGCGGCTCGCCACGCCCGCACGTGCCAAAAAGCGCTGCAGGCGCATGGTGTGCGGATAGACGGGCTGGGCGTCGGTTGCGGGTGCCGCGTTGCCCACGGTGCACGTCTCCCCTACTTCGTTAGTCCTCGTCATGCAAATCCTCCGAGGTCTCGTCGATGTCCAGCGTATCCTCGTCCTCGACTGCCGCAACATCGGTATCGAGCAGTTCGCGCTCTTCGTCCAGGTCTTCGGCCTGCTCCTCGAGCGTGGACTGAATGCTGCGGCCGCTTAGACGCTCGCGGATAAACTGGCGCGACTGCTCGTCGGGGGCAAACTGCTCCAGATCGGGCAGGTCGCGGGTGGAGCGCAGGCCGAACTTTTCCAAGAAGGCGTTGGTCGTGCCGTAGTTGATGGCCTGACCGCGCTGGGGGTCACGGCCGAGCTCGCGCACCAGACCCTTGTCAACGAGCGACGCGATGACGCCGTCGGAGTTGACGCCGCGGATGCCCTTGACCACCTCGCGCGTCACGGGCTGGTGGTAGGCGATCACGGCCAGGGTTTCGAGCGCCGCCTGCGACAGCTTTTGCGTGTCCCAGCTCAACACATAGGCCTCGACCACGTCGTGGTAGGCGGGGTGCGTGAACAGGCGCCAACCGCCGGCGACCTCGCGCAGCTGAAAGCCGCGGTTGGCCTCCTCGTACTCAACCTTGAGCTCGGCGAGCAGCGACGCGCACTCGCCGGGGGCGATATCCAGTGCGCCGGCCAGCGCGGGCGCACTCACCGGGTCGCTCGACACCAGCAGCAGTGCCTCGAGGGCGCCTTTAAGGCTGTTTGCCTCCAGCGTGGAAAGGGTTGACATGGTTGCGGCTCCTATTCGGTGAGCTCGGGGCCCTCGCCGGGCACATAGGCCTCGGCGCCCTCGACGCGGTTGATTTGAATGGTTCCAAAGATCTCGTCCTGGCTCAGCGTGAGCGAGCCGCGCTTGGCGAGCTCGAGCATGGCCAGGAAGGTGACGACGAGCTGCTCGGTGGTGGCATCGCCGTCCAACAGCTCGCGGAAAGTGCAGGTTTGGTGCGCCATGGTAAAGCGGTCGACCGAGGCCACCGTCAGGTCGAGCGGTACGCGATGCGGCGCCACATGCTCGGCCTCCAGCAGGAAGGTCTGGCGCTTGCCATCCAGGTCGGCGCAGATAACGGCCAGGCCGCGCAGGGTGATGCCGGCCAGGTAGTCGGGCATGAGGCCCAAAAACTCGGGGTCGGGGCCGGCCACGCGCGGATGCATGCGGCTTTCGGCCTGCATACGCGCGCCAAGGGCTGCCGCCGCGCCCTTAAACTGCTTGTAGGCGATCAGACGCTGGATCAGGACCTCGCGCAGGGCGTCGCCGTCGAGCGCGCTGAGTTCCTCGAGGTCTTCGTCGTCCTCGTCATCGTCGTCTGTTTTGCGCGGGGCCTCCTGGGGTACCAGCGAGGCTGCCTTAATGTCCAAAAGAGTTGCCGCGACCAGCAAGAAGTCGCTCGCCACATCCAGGTCCAGCGCCTCGATGCGCTCGGCCTCGGCAAGATACTGCTCGGCCACCTCGCTGATAGAGATGGCGCCGATATCTACTTTTTGGCGGGTTACCAGCTGCAGCAGCAGGTCGAACGGTCCGCTGTAGACCTGCGTCGACACGCGATACGACATCTTCGACCTCCTTTGACGGCGCCTTCGCGGCGCGGTTTGGGTGCATGTTACGATCGTTTTGCACGGCCGACCTGTAAGTTTACCTTAGATGCCGGCGATTGCGAAGTTGAGCAGCTGTTCAGCAAGCGGATACACGGTAACGTCGAAATAGCGGCCGATCACGTCGATGCCGGTCCACATGGGCAGCAGGTACAGCACCAAGATGAGGATAGGCATGGCGTATTGCTGCAGGCGATAGTAGTTGGCGAGCGCCTTGCCCTTGAGGAACGGGACGAAAATCGACGAGCCGTCGAGCGGCGGGATCGGGATGAGGTTAAAAAACGCTAGTGACAGGTTGACCACGATAAACGTGGCGCCGAAGTTCATGATTTGGGACGCCACGGCAAAGGACATGCTGGTGTAGAGGTTGCCGTACGTTGCGTGCATGAGGGCGGCCGCGAGGCATGCGAGTGCAATGTTCGATGCGGGGCCGGCCACGCTCACCAGGACCTCGTCGCGCTTTGGGCGCTTGAGGTTGTTGAGGTAGACGGGCACGGGCTTGGCAAAGGCGAACACCGGGCCACCGGCGGCAAGCATAAGCAGCGGCAGGATGATGGTGCCAAACGGGTCGATATGGTTGAGCGGGTTGAGCGACACGCGGCCGCGCGAACGCGCCGTCTTATCGCCGAGTGCCCAGGCTGCGGCGGCGTGTGCGCTCTCGTGGATCACGATGCCGACGATAACGGCAACGGCGCTGGCGAGCAGGTTCATGAAGTAGCTGCTGGACATGGTGCTCCCCTAGCGGACGCGGCGCGAGGCGCGCGTGAGCAGGTAGTCAATTACAAACAGGATCACAGCGACAATGGCGTAATCTAAGCGAAACACGCCGCCAAAGGGAGAGGTGATGACGCCGTAGCCGGCGATGGCGCTCGGCAGCGCGCGCGAAAGCTCAACGACAAAGCCCACGATCTGCATTTTGGCGGTGAGGCCGCTAAAGCACAGCAGCACGGTCATCGCGCTCATAAAGATGCCGCAGATGCGACAGGCGATGGCGATGATGCTCATCGCCACGGCAGCGGCCTTACGAGAGTTCACGCGCGGTCTCCTCTTCGATCTGGGTGGAAAGCTCCAGCCATTCGTCCTCGAGCTTGGGCAGCTCTTGCTTAAGGCCGTTATATTCCCCCAGCGCGGCGTTGAACTTGTCCTGATCGGCATAAAGCTCTTCGCTTGCCATCAATTCCATAAGCTCGTCATAGCGGGCGCGCTTTTTGTCGAGCTCCGCCTCGATCTTCTTGAGCTGGTTGCGCACGCCCTTGAGCTTTTTGTTGAGCGCAGCGCGGGCCTGGGCCTCGGCGCGCTTTTGCTCCTTGGTCTTTTTGCCCTCGGCAGGCTTGGAAGCGGCGGCGGGCGCATCGGGCTGGGCCGCGGTGACCTTAGCGGACTTGGCCGCGGCAGGCGCGCTCTCCCCTGCAGCCTCGGCGGCAGCGCGGACTGCGAGGTCCTCGCGCTTATAGAGATAGTAGTCGTAGTCGCCGTCATAGACCGTGACCTTACCATCGCGAATGTCGATCACGCGGTTGGCCACGGCGCGTACCAGGTGCTCGTCGTGGCTGATCAGTACGATGGTACCGGGGAAGTTTTGCAGGGCGTTCTCGAGCATATCCACCGAGTCGATGTCCAGGTGGTTGGTGGGCTCGTCCAGGCACAGGAGCGCCTCGGGGGCCACAAGCATCTTGGCCAGTGCCAGACGCGCCTTTTCGCCGCCGGAGAGGACGCGGACCTGCTTTTCGATTGCGTCGTTGTCACTAAACAGGAAGGCGCCCAGCAGGCTGCGCTGCTGCGGCACGGTCCACTTGGGCGTGACGGTGTCAATCTCTTGTAGGACGGTATTGGACTCGGTCATGCCTTCGAGCGCGTGCTGGGCGTAGTAGGCCACGCCCACGTTGGTGCCCAGGTCGCGGGTGCCGGTGGTGGGCGGCTCTAGGCCGGCGAGGATCTTCATGAGGGTGGACTTGCCGGCGCCGTTGGGGCCGACGAGCGCCACGTGCTCGCCGCGGTAGAGCTTGAGGTCGATATCGCTGTAGATGTGCTTGTCGCCGTATGACTTGGATACACCCTCGAGGCCCACGACCATGTCGCCGGAGCGCGGTGGGTCGGGGAACTTAAAGTCGATGTGCTTGTGACCCTCGGGCAGGATGACAAGCTCCTTTTTGATCTGCTCGATCTTGCGGATGCGCTCCTGCGCCTGGGCGGCCTTGGTGGGCTTATAGCGGAACTTGTCGACGAAGACCTGCATGTGGGCGATGTCGCGCTCCTGGGCGGCGCGCTTGGCGCGCATCTGCTCCAGGTTGTCCTCGCGTTGTTTGAGGTAGCTGCTGTAGTTGCCGGTGTAGGTGGTAACGCGACGGTTTTCGAGTGCGGCGACGTGGTCGACGCAGGCGTCCATGAAGGCGCGGTCGTGGCTGACGATGAGTACGGCGCCGTCGTAGTTGGCGATAAAGCCGCGTAGCCACTGGACGCTCTCGAGGTCCAGGTGGTTAGTGGGCTCGTCCAGCAGCAGCAGGTCGGGGTGGCGCAGGAAGAGCTTGGCGAGCGCGATGCGCATCTGCCAGCCGCCCGAGAACTCGGAGCACGGGCGCTCAAAGTCGGTGACCTTAAAGCCCAGGCCAGATAGGATCTTGCGGGCGTTGCTCTCGAGCTCGTAGCCGCCCAGGTGCTCAAAGCGGTCCTGGACCTGTCCGTACTCGTTGAGGAGCGCGTCGACATCCTTCCCCTGTTCGGAGAGCTCGGTGATCTGGGCCTGCAGCTCGTTGGCGCGCTCGCCCATGCGGCGAATTTCCTTGGCGGCCGCCATGACCTCGGCAAGGATGGTGGTGTCCTTGTGCTCCAGGTTGGTTTCCTGCTCTAGGTAGCCTACCTGGCAGTCCTTTGCGTACTGGATCTGGCCGGCGTCGGGGCTGTCGATGCCCATGATGATCTTGAGCATGGTGGTTTTGCCGGCGCCGTTGGGTCCCACGAGCGCAAAACGCTCGCCGGGGTTGATCTGGAAGGACGCGCCACTAAAGAGGACGCGCGCGCCGAAGCTTTTTTCGATCTTGTCGACCAGGAGGATCATGGTGCCGCCTTTGACCTTGTGTGCCTATATGAAAAAAGGCCCCAACTTGTGTTGGAGCCTCATTCAATGCTCGGGTGGAGACGAGGGGGATCGAACCCCTGACCTCTTGACTGCCAGTCAAGCGCTCTCCCAGCTGAGCTACGCCCCCGTGCGAAGAAGTACTATACGGGAACTCGGACGGCGATGCAAGGACAATTTTGGAAAAACTTTCCGGAGGTGCGGGCGCCGCTGGGACGAGAGCGCGGCACGGACTCGAGGGCAAGGGACCCGCGATGCCGGATCCGGCCCGCGGGGCGCGCCCAGGGCATCTCGGGTTCCGCCGCTCGCCGGTTTTCGCTTCCACCCCACGGGCCGCCATCCGCCCAACGACCATCCCGCCGGCGCCGGGCCCATTATCGGGGCCAATCGCGCTCCCGCCGACCCGGCGATTTCAAAACCATGCCGGTTTACGGGGCCAGGCCGGGAACCCCCGAGCATGCCGTAATCGGTAAAATCAAAACCGCAGGTAGACGACTTGCGCATTCAGCGAAATGCAGGGTATGGACGGCCGGTCCGGGTCCAGCCCCGTAATCCGGCGTAGTTTTGAAATGGTTCTTGTCAATCAGCATTAACTATTGCGTGGATTTGACCGAAAACGTTTATCAAGACAATTTCGCAGGCATGTGGAGTGGGAACTTTAGCAAAAAGAAGCCGGGCTATTTGCCCGGCTTCTTGATTCTCTGGTGGGCCCTCCGGGATTCGAACCCAGAACCCAGGGATTATGAGTCCCCTGCGCTAACCGTTGCGCCAAGAGCCCTTATAAAATGGCGCGTGCAATAGAGGCCAATAGAACAGGCCACCCATCTTGAACCACGACGTGAAATACTACCATGCACGCGGCGCCCGTTCAACGCACGATCTTGTCGACCAGGAGGATCATGGTGCCGCCTTTGACCTTGTGTGCCTATATGAAAAAAGGCCCCAACTTGTGTTGGAGCCTCATTCAATGCTCGGGTGGAGACGAGGGGGATCGAACCCCTGACCTCTTGACTGCCAGTCAAGCGCTCTCCCAGCTGAGCTACGCCCCCGTGCGAAGAAGTACTATACGGGAACTCGGACGGCGATGCAAGGACAATTTTGGAAAAACTTTCCGGAGGTGCGGGCGCCGCTGGGACGAGAGCGCGGCACGGACTCGAGGGCAAGGGACCCGCGATGCCGGATCCGGCCCGCGGGGCGCGCCCAGGGCATCTCGGGTTCCGCCGCTCGCCGGTTTTCGCTTCCACCCCACGGGCCGCCATCCGCCCAACGACCATCCCGCCGGCGCCGGGCCCATTATCGGGGCCAATCGCGCTCCCGCCGACCCGGCGATTTCAAAACCATGCCGGTTTACGGGGCCAGGCCGGGAACCCCCGAGCATGCCGTAATCGGTAAAATCAAAACCGCAGGTAGACGACTTGCGCATTCAGCGAAATGCAGGGTATGGACGGCCGGTCCGGGTCCAGCCCCGTAATCCGGCGTAGTTTTGAAATGATACTAATTCACTAGCAGGAAAACTAGGTCGTTCTAGCGCCTTGTTGCCGGCTAATTTCCGAGTTCCAACCAGTTGCACAGAACATTTGCTCGCAGTCGCGTCTCGGCGCGCTTCATTGCCTCGGATTTGGCTTTATATCGAATCCCCAAACGACTGCAGACGCTTTTGACTATGGCGTCTAGCTGTTTTTTGTCGTTAAGCATATCGTGGGTTACCAGGAACACATCGAAACCCATGCTCTGGAGCGCAGTCATGCGCTCCGCATCTTGGTCAAGTACCGCGCCTGACCCATGGATGACCTCACCTTGGATTTCGATAATTGCTGCCTTCATTAGGATTGGGTTTACAATCACGATGTCACCGTAGCAAACCTTTTGACCTGCGATGCTTTGGGCTTCCTCGGATAGAGGGGTTAAATCGTTGAGGTATACGTATCTGAATCCTGAACCACCTAGACGTCGAGAACGACTTAGAAGCAGGACCCCCGCGACCTCGAGTGGAGATGCAGCAATGCCGATAACCTGCTGAGCGGCATCATAAAACTGCTTTCCCCACATTTGACTTTTGACCTTTTCGGCGAATCGATGCAAGTCGCTCAGTTCGATGAGTGGCTTTCTCATCCAAAGCGAAGTACCTTTGAGTTTCGTAACCTCTCTTCCATCCTCGCGATTGTTCGTTTGGCCTTCATTTGCTGGGACCTTTACGGTTGTGCGGGCATAAACTCGTTTCCAAGGAATCTCGTCTTCGCCTTCTCCAAGTTCGAACAGATCCTGCGTGCTGGAATTGCGATTCTCCTTTAACGCGATTTTTAACTGCATTTCGACAGCGGGGGTCGGCTCGAAAACAGAAAACCAGCCGCAAAGTTCGTACATAGCCAGTACGAGATCTATTTGGGACACAAAGCGTGTCATAGTAAATAACGTGTTAAGCGGATTGGTGACGCTAAAGCCTAAATGAGTGTCGGTTGTTGTGCCGGTATCCGAAGCCCCTTCCCAGCGAATAGTGGAGCGCAATCCCGAGTGGTGATTACAACAACCTGGCGAAGCAACAGCGATAATCGGGGTCTTGAGGACATCGGTTACGAAAGGGGCTTGGGATAGGGCCCGCCAGCCGTCATCGGAGCTGGGTAGGCGCGGGTAGAGGTCATGCACCTGCGGTGGGCAGCGCCAGTAGCGGAATGCGGTGTTTGCGCAGACGATTTCGTCCATGTGGCCTCCCCTGGTTTCGACCGTAGGCCGTGCGGATTGCGGGCATGGCCGATTATCTACCGGGGTATCATGCGGGTAAGTACGGGAAGCAAACCAAATGCTGACAAAAGCATGCCGAGTTCCGCCGAAAAACCGTCGTGTGATAGAAAACCGCTGGAAGGAGCTTTGGGCATGTGGTCCCTGTCTCCACATTTGCGCGCGGATCACATGGGGAATTCAATGAAAATACGCATGCGTTTTATACAAAACATGCAATGGCGTCAGCAAAAAGGGTGCGAAAAAAATGACGCCTTATACGACTACGATTCGTTTTGGAATCACCCTTGGTGTCAAAAAGAAAAAGGCCAGAGGCTTAACACCTCTGACCTGTACTTTAGATGGTGGGCGATACAAGATTCGAACTTGTGACCCCATCCGTGTGAAGGATATGCTCTACCCCTGAGCCAATCGCCCGTCGCCTTTCGGCAAAAGAGATACTAACATAGCCGTGCGTGGTTTACCAAGAACTTTTTGCCCTCGATTGTAAATTCGTGGGCGCAAACCGCGCCACCGCAATCAGGGTGGACGACAAACCAGCAGGTAGACCGACCTTTATCGCTTGATCCACGAGGTCTCTGGGCGGCAGATAAGTCGTGCGTTGTTGTAGGCCATGTCGAGCGTGAGGCAGGTGCGCGCTGCGTAGAAACCGTCCTCGCGTTGGATGGTCAGCGCCAGCTCGGGCTTGTCGCCAGTTAGGCACAGCGGTAGAAGCAGCTGAATTCGGCCGCCGTAGAACTGCGGCACCGCGAGCGTATAGTTGGCGGCGGCGCGGCGGGCGGCCTCGACGACAGCTCCCTCAAAGGCGCGGCGCAGCAGCAGCGAGTTGCCCTCCCCCATCAGGCTGGCGGGAATGCGCGTCAGGTTCTCCTCGTCGCCCAGAATGTGGTCGATGTTGGAGCGGATGGGCAGGCGGTAGTCAAAGACCAGCTCGGAGGGGTCCTCGGCAAAGCGCACGCGGCATGGCAGGTACTCAAACGAGACCAGCATGGGGTCGCTCTCCTTAAAGAAGCCCTTCAAAAACCAGCGCTGGCGCGCGTCGGGCTTGGTGTTGGGCTCAAACAGGCCGTAGATGGTCTCGTAGCGGCGCGTGTAAAGGCCGGTGTTGAATTGGCATCGGTCGTCGTCGAACACCAGCGGTAAGTTGGACGGGGCGGTCTGGTCCGCGTCACGCTCGGTTAAGAACACCGCGCGGCTAAACGAAAACGACAGGTAGTTTTTGAGGATGCGGTTGCCGGGACCCCAGTCCTCGGGGTCGGCGAGGTCGGCCAAGCGCTCGTAACAGGGCTCGGGGCAAAACGCGAAGTCGTACACATTGCCGCACAGGGTGCCGGGGATTTCCATGTGGTGTCCAATCCATTCAATAACTGGCGTGCGGATGGTTTGATTCTATACGGGTGACGGGTCGCCCGCGCCCACAATGCAACCGCGGCGCAACTCTTCGGCGAGTCCACTGGTCGTGCGGCTTCCGGAAACGAGGTCCTGGATCCAAGCGTAGTACTGGTTTCGTTAGAGCGATACCCGTTATCAGGCGCGTTCGACCGCCACCTTTGCTCCTGGCTCTCCGGCAGAGTAGATATCTCTTGGTATTAGAGGCGCCTCCAATCAATGCGATTGAAAGCGCCTTCTCCGCGAGCATTGTTTTGATTGCGTTGGTCGTGCTCTGCGACCAAGGTCTTCTCGGCAGGCTTTCTTTTGATTCCGTTGGTCGCGCCTTACGACCAAAATCAAAGTCAAGCATACAAATGAATGGGAAGAGCTGCAAGGCAAACCCAGAAGTCACACGGTCGCGCTCGTCGGCTCTCGGGCTATGCCAGAAGGCTGGATAGTACCGCTATCCGTCGAAGGACAAAAATGGCGAGGTACGTACCTCGCCGATCTGGCACCTCCAAGACGGCCGTCTCTTTGGTGATTGAGTTTTCTCACATTTCAGGGGCATTTAGAGCTGCATTGATAAGGTCGGCGGAGTTGTCGAAACGACCTAGTTCTCCACTGGCAAAGAACGCATCCCCTTCGCGGATGGCCTCTAGGCTTTCGGCGTTAGGTTCTTTGGGAGGACAGGGCTGTAGGGTTGTATCCGTAAGCTCATCGTTTCGTTTATGTTGAGACATAAAGGCGTATCTCTTCCTGCTTGATGCTTTTGCGGAATGCTGGGCGCATGTGCTCTGGTGGGTTGGTGACGATTTCAACCTTTCGCCCAAGTTCCCTCTCGAGCTCATGGGAGAGTTCGTAAAGCGTGCCGAACGTCATGGCGTTGCCGCAGACTAGGCGCAAGTCAATATCGCTATTGGGCGTTTGCTCGCCTCGGGCAAACGAGCCAAATTAATATGCTTCGCTGACGTCGTATTGAGCAAGCACGCGGGAGGCGGCGGTGGATATGTCGGTAGGCGTAATCATGGGTTATTTGCCGTTCAACAGTAGACGTCAGGGGGCCAGCGCCGAAACCGCCGGTCCGGCTTTTTGCCGTTCTGCAAGCTCGAAGATAAATGGGGCGTTTGATCTAACGAACTCGGTAAAAAATCCAGATCGTCAATAGAAAATCCTTCGACATTGAACCAATTAACCGCAGGCAAGAAGCATTCTGCATGGTCAAAGCCAAGGTCAACCGGACGCTCGACGGCTACGCGAACGGTCCCGTCATCTCTTGTCTCTGAGTAGGCAAACTGAGTGCCGTCATCAAGCTGAACATAGCTCCAAAACACGTCTACCTCCTTAGTGTTTATATCCGAGTATAAAGAGCAGACTAGATGGTTTGGATGTTCTTTGTAGAACGAGTTTGTCAAAAAGACATTTTTAGAATTCATGCAGACTCTTCGAAAAAGAAAATGCCTCCAACCCAAAGAGATTGAAGACATCTTCTCAGTGGGCTTTCTTTTGATTTCGTTGGTCGCGCCCTACGACCAATTTCTGATTTAAGTATGCCCAAGTAATGAAGGAAATGAGTGAGGTATCGAAAATGAATTTGGCAGAATTAGGCAGAGTCAAATAACGAATGCCTCGTGTTATTTCTTACCCTTCGTTCGGAAGCAGAAGCTTGGTATATATCTGGAAGACAGTAAGAAGAAATAGGTCTTCCATGGTCTCGATTCTCTCGCCATCGAAACCGCCGGGGCACCCGTAGTCCTTATCGTTGGCCTCGTCACCAGAGCCGTAGGTCGCCGCGTAGAATGCAATGGTCGACGCGAATCGGCAGGCCTCAATCTCGGAGCTCGATTCGAATTGATATTCATTTTTTAGATAGAAAATGGGGGCGAAGGATGGAGTGGGTATGATGAATTGGACACCTAGTTAAGAGCGAAAGGTGTTCAAGATGACCCAAAGAAGAAAGCGATACGACAGGCAGTTCAAGGTCTCGGCGGCAAAGGTGGTCCTGTCCGGGGAAATG